>JBFMDH010000040.1 GCA_040754075.1 Acidobacteriota bacterium | reverse complement strand
TTGGTCATCTGATCTAAAATCTGGTTGACGAAAGTCATAAGCCAATCTCCGATTGTCTGGTGTCTGGAAACATCCATTTAATCGGTATTGGCTTATTTTTTCATCTCATTTTTTGTCCGAACCATTGGTTATTAAGAGAACAATTTAAAGGATCATTGCAAATCCGTTTAAAGAGAAATTTTCCTTCATTATCTCAAACAGAGGTGGACATGATTACAACCGATATTGAAGCATCTCTTACTGGATATTTCAGAGAAGGAGGGTTAACTCTTGCGACAACGTTATTTTCTCCTAGTAGTAAAAATAAAGTGGCACCTATCCCAAGCTCTATTATTAAGTTTATTAATCTAGCTGCATCAAAATATGATTCATATCTGCTGAGATTCGCCTTTTCTTGTATCTCTTTAGACGCATTTGTACAAGCTAATAAATCAGAAAAAGCCTATTTGGGTAGAATATCTCAAGGGTTTTTTGCTTATCACTCTTTGGGGGTTTTTGGCGATGTGGTAATTCAAAGACTTAAAGAAGCAAAGAAAACTGTGTGGTTAGTTGATTCAAATGCACAAATCCCTGCATTAGCATTAGGTGCAGCTACTAATCTCATTTTCCTTGATTGTTTTTCTCGATTGAAAGAAGCTGGCGTTCGTTTTTTTACAACCTCGAAATTATTCAATGAAACCTGCGAACATTTAATTTACGCGGATAAGATTATTAAGAGATACGGACAATCATCTCCATACATCACAGCAGCCGCTAAAGGACAAACTCCATTTAGAAGCGAAAATCAATTTCTAGAGGGATTTATTAAATGGCAAGCAGTTGGCAATAATTGTGATTGGAAGAGTTATTTATTTACTATTTTTGGAAACAGAAAGCCAACCGAAAAGGATATTCGGATAAAGCTTGAAAAAATAGGTATTGATGTCATTGATTTTAATAATTGGCCAGGTTTTTCCCAAGAAGAATATAAGGAAGCCGAAAGGTATACTGAAAAGCTTATTGAGCTAAGAGAAGCAAATACGCAAACACCAACTGAAGAAAAAGATGAAATAGAAAATAACTTATATTTCCCGCTTTTTGACCCTTATAAAAAAGCAAGGCCCGAGTCAGAAGCCTATATTATTGTTAGAAGTGAACGAGAAGGGAAATATAATATCTTATCTGAGCAAGCAGAAGCCTCACCTTCTTGGTTTATTAGTAATACTTCTCTTTTAAACATTTTGGATAAGACATCAGATCATTTAACTTGGCAGCCCGATGCTTTTCTTCGATTTGCTTCAACCCTTTCAAAATCTTCTGATGAAATGTCAGCAGATAAAGCGTTTCAAGCTATCCTTTGGGGATGCGCACAATCTGGATTAACTTTAATTGATGAAAACATTCTGGAAATTGTTATGGGAACTACTATTGATCAATCAGCCATTCTTATAACAGAAGAGAGCCAACGATATAACCAAACAATAGGGCGTAAATATGGTGAGCCACCAGAAAAAGTTTTAAGTAGATTGAAACCTTCAGATCGCCCATTGGCGGCAATTCAACTTGCAAACGAAATGGCCCAGATACAGGAAGAACGAACCCATCAACTACAAAAAATCACCTATATTAGTATCAAGAGAGCTGAGATGGCTGAAAAGAAAAATCAAGAGTTAGAAAAATTTAGAATAGAGATGGAAAATAAAAAAACTCAAAGGAAGCGAAATAGCCGTAAGCAACAAGCTATCCAAAGTAAAAAGAAAAGAAAGAAGGGACGAAGGTGATTCATCAAAATATTAATCTATTTTTTATTATGTGCGCGAAGCGCCAAAGAACGCGCGGGCAACGTGCACCTTCGGGTGGGTGGGGCAGTAACGCATGCCGCGAAGCTCCCGCTACGAATCGCAGACGAGCCGACACTGAAACCATCACACCGCAAACAAAATGGCAAGATGTTAAATCAACCTTGATTGACAAGATTTGGAGAACCGGAATAGACTTCGCGCCGCCAGCTATTATTTCACCCTTAATTCTTTTTTTAGTGAAATCTGAAACATGACAAGGAGACTTTATGGTTGAGATTTTAGGCTTGGTGCTTGCCGTTTTAGCCTTTGTGGTTGGCATATGGCACCTTCGTGAGATTCGCCAGGTTATTTCTGAAGCAAGAAATCAGACCAGCGAAGCCAAGAGCCATACCACTGCCTTAGATGAGGTCAGGCGTTCTCTTTCAACTCGATATATCGGTCAATTCCCGGAATACTTTCCCGAAGTTGTTGCCTTTTTAGAACACGCAAAACGAGAGATAGAAATATTTTGCGATTATCCTGCCTATGGTAGCTTTTCAGACCCTATCAATTGGCTTGCCTACCGCCAGGCTCTCGAACGCAAGATTCAGCAAGAGGAAGTGCGTGTCAATATAACCTGCTTAAATGAAACCTCCCGCAACAAATCAGTTATTGAGCAATTCTTTAAACCGGCGCAAACCTGGGAAGAATGGAAACAGGATTCCGGCAATGCTAAACGGCTTGAGAAATATCTTTCTTTACATGGTGGCGCGCCAGGTTTTGAGGATTTGACCAGAGAATATTTTTTAGAAATGTTGAAGAAAGATGAGAAACGAACTTTAGAAGTCGTGCTGGCAGGCGCAAAAATTCGTGAGATTGATTCCTATGTGCCCTTGTACTTCTGGATCGTTGATAGAAATAGCGCGGTTTTTGCAATCCCCAGTTTCTCTGAACGAGCCATTGAATACGGTTTCTCAACCACCGACCAAAAGCTTATTTCCGCTTTTGAGGATATGCGTGACCGCTATCACCGGGATATAGACTCATCAACTAAATAAGTGGCTTCACAATCGTTGTTATGAATAAGGAGTTAGCCGGGAGTGGTTTGTTTGGCGGTTGATAGGCGGTTGCGATTATTCCAGATGGTATGCGCGGCTACCGTTGCAATGATGACCAACCCGCCGATAATCGCCCACAGACTCGGCGTTTCACCAACCACCAGAAAGACCCACACCGGATTTAATAAGGGTTCAAGAAAACCGATGATGCTCGCATCAAAGGGGCGAACGCCTCTGGCAACTCCATAGGTGAAGAGCGTATAGGAAATGCCGATTTGAAAGACCCCAAGAAACAGCACGGCAAGCAAATCACCTTTGGTCGGTTGCGGCGGATGGTGAAACAGAAAGGGCAACATAAACACCACCACCAGCAGGTTGCCATAAAACACCGAGATTGCCGGATTGCGATTGCCAAGCGATTTCGGATGGCGCAGCAGAACAAAATACAAACCGAACAAAACCCCTGAAACCAGCGCCACCAGATTGCCGGTAAAGCGGCTGGCTGCCAGTTGAGTTGTTGCGCCCGGCGTTTCTAAAAAAAACAATCCCATTCCCGCCAGACAGCAAACCACGATAATCAAATCCGTGCCGCGAAATTTTTCTTTCAATACAAAAGGCGACAACGCCAACACATAAATCGGCGCGGTGTACTGCAAAAAAATAGCATTGGCGGCGGTAGTGGTTTTGGTCGCGTAAACGAAGCTCGAAAGGATGCCGGCATAGATGAGCGATTTCAACAGAATGAACGGCGTCAGCCGCAAGCCTTTTCTAAAGGTGAAAAATGCAACCGTCAACGCCGCCAGAAACGAACGCGCGGCATTGACTGCAAAAGCATCGAGCGTAGTCATCTTGATAAACAACCCGCCGGTGCTCCAGAGTAAAATTGCCGCCACAACAAAGAGCATCGGGGGGATTTTGGTCGTGAGTTTTGCCATTTGCATAAACTGTGAATTAGTATTTTTAATTAATGTTGCCTGATGTCAGGCAGCATTGGATACGCAGAAAAATTTATCATCGTTCTCAGGAAAATTATGAATGATAACACGCTTCGTAAAAGTCTTGTCGAACTCTTAAACGGCGGGCAGGCGCACATCACTTTTGAAAAGGCGATAGAACATCTGAATCCTGCACATAGAAATGTCAAACCGGTTGGCGCACAGCATTCCATCTGGGAAGTGCTCGAACATATGCGGCTCGCTCAGGAAGACATTTTGCGCTACACGCTTGACTCGGATTGGCGGTCGCCGGAATTTCCCGCGGGCTATTGGCCGCAAAATCCCCAACAGATGAGCGATGCCAATTGGCAGCAATCGCTGTCGGGTTTTGTTGCTGATTTGCAAGCAACGATTAAACTGGTTGAAGACCCGAAGGTTGATTTAACCGCGGTGATTTCGCACACCGATGGGCATACCTATCTCAGGGAAATTTTATTAATCGCCGACCATAACGCTTATCATCTCGGACAAATCCTGCAACTTCGCAAAGCCCTGGAGCATGAATCGGCGTAAGGTATAGACGCGACGAGTCGAACTTAGAGCGGGAATTTTAAAAGCGGCTCCTCTCAAAACTTTCAGATGAGAAGAGCCGCTTAATAAGATTGATTCATAATTCAATTGATTGATCATCATTCATCAACGTTCCCGGGTTAGCTGATGTGGTGAATGATAACCGTTATTCAACTTTTTGCTCTCACCTCCTTTCGGCTAGATGAACCGGATTAAACCGCCACCCATTGGCATTATCGCCCATTCGGTGGCGCTTCGCCGGTTTGATTTTCAAACTGCGCTTGCAGGGTCTTCCAGAGTTTCAGGTAGTCCGCAGCGGTTCTTAATTTCTTTGTGGTCTTGTCAGGCGTCCACATATCTTTATGTTGATTTTTCAGGTAGGGAATGAACGCTGCCGTGGCTTCCGGTCCGAATTCGGGATGGCAGTGAGTCATTGACCCCATCACCCCACAGGAATAAGGCAGATTCTTGGCAACTTTAAAATCATGGAACCGCTTGTCAACCTCAGTGCCGGTTATCTTGCCATACACTGCCATGTGACAATCCATACAACGAACTTCGGCAACATACATCAGGTCGAATGCCGGATTGCCCTCGTTATGGCGCGTCTGATGACAATTGAGACAAAGCAGGTCTTCATTGCCTTCGTGAACCACGTCATAAGCTTCGGGCTTCGTTTTGTCCATGCCAAATTTATAGATGCCGAGGCGGCGACCTAATACGACTGCGGCGTTGTGGTTCGGATGACAGGCGGCGCAGGTCACGCCTTCAACTTGACCATCAGCGATGGGTTCGGATTTGCCCAGCTTGAATTCGGCGTCAGCTTTTGCCTGTAGGGGCGAATGACACTTGGCGCAAAAAGTATTCTGGGTGGTTTTGTAATTTGACTGGGAATGGGCTGAAGCCCGCCAGCCACCTCCGGTGAATGCGAAGGCATTCTTCGCGGTATCGAAATACATACCAACCGCTTCGGGCATATGGTCGCCCTTTTCTCCGTAAACAAAATGGCAACGGGTGCAGCCATCGGATTCGGCATAGTTATAATCGGGTCGTCCCAGGGGGGCAGGTGTGGGGTTGGACTGGGCTGATGATGAACTGGTGAGGGCGAGAAGGCTTACAAGAAAAAATGCCAGGAAGCTGATTTGAATGAATTTTTTGGCCATAATAGCCACCTCCATATTAAAGATACGCCCTGCAGGAGGTGGCCAGCGGTTTGGTTTGCCTGTCTGGTCAATCATGCTTACCCCCGCAGGGGATAAGTTGATTGCGTGCTCGGTTGAGGAGTGCGCTTTAAATCATTATTGCTCTGGGTGACCGAGGCGTCTGCGGTAACTGAAATTTGCCTGATTCCGTCACCCGCTATTGGCTGTTTGTGCGCCTGCTCCCGGAAAGTGAATTTCCGTACCGATGCATCTCTAGCGATCCGGTCGCCCGAAATAGATTCGCAAAGAGGTGTATGGCAAATGTGTACGATAATTTTGGGTGCTTAACAACTTTTCTTCATAATTGAAATACTGATAACCCGCAATCCAATCCACCGAATTATGTAGTTTGACAGCCACTCGCACTTCGGGCGATTGGAAACGCAACGGGTATGAACTGATGATGATATTGGGTGTCGAAACGCGGTCGCCTTGCCCGGTGTCTTTATGGATGCGGTAACCGGCAGATAATTGGGCGCGCGGATGCAACTCAATATGAGTATTCACAAAGACGAAATGGTCTCTTAAAAAGTAGCGGCTGAACCCTTCGGTTCGCAGGTTGTTGGCAAAGAAAATAATCGCCGCTTCGCTGGTTACACGACTATAGGTATAGCCCGAACTCAGCGAAAATTTTCTGTTGGGAATCCAATCCACAGACGAGGCGTAAGTGCGCGTATTAATATCTGCGCCGAAACTACGGGTCAGTGAGTCTTCAACGAGTGAAGGGTTGGTGTTGTCTCTGGTCATTAAAGAGAGATTGACCGAGAGATTTTTTGATGGTCTCAGAATGCTACGCAACCGCAGATTGGTGAAATCATAATTGTCTACACGGGTGAAGACGTTATCGGCTTCACCTTTTTCCAAATCGAAATAGAGCGACCAGATGCGCGCCGGTCGCGCTTTGAATCCCAAGATGTAAGAATTCGTCCGGTTATCAAAAGTCTCCTCTTCAAATTCTCCGGGCGCGGGTTGCGCGGTGGTCGGGTCGAAATTGAAAAGTTCGATGCGCCGGTCGGTATAGCGATAGCCGAGATGCGCCGAAAATCGCGAGGTGAAATCATAATCGGCTTCGATGGTGTTGCTCGCCTGGCGATACTTGGTGGTGCGAAACGATAAATTATCTGCCAACAGTACCGGCGGCAATAGGGTATCGCCAAATGGTCCCGGTCGCGTGCGAAACAGCGCTTCGTCGAGCGTTTGACCGCCATCAATATGAAAGCGGTTGAGGCGAAAGGTATTGGATATTCTCAAGCGGTCAGAAGCTAAAAAGGTGACGCCGATGTCGCCCAGGGTATTGGGTCGCTTGGCGGTTCCGCTGACCGTGAGGCTGTCGAGAATAATATTGTTGCCGGAAAAATCTCTGCCGGTGACGGTTTCAAATAGCGCATAGTTGGTTTTCGCGCTGGTGTAGATAAAACGTCCGGTGAAATCGAGTTTTCTGGCTACCAGAGTATGCAGGCTGAGCCGGGTAAACGGCGTGCGGGTGCGCGTCGGCAGGTCTCTGTGAAAGGTATTGATTACCGAGGTATTCGTCGGATTGTTACCGGGTGAAGGCGACGTGACGAAATAGGTAGTGTCTTCTTTGAAAAATCGCCACCCTTGAAGAAACGAGATGTCGAAAATCGACAGCTTGCCATCAATGCCCACACGGTATTCATTCGATTCAAATTTTACGGGCGCAAAGACCGGGAATTCGTCGCGTTGATAATCATAGGTGGTAACCGACGCGCCGCTATTGCGGTCAAGCGAGTAACCCAGACTGATTCTGAATTTCTCATTCTGCGGCAGCAACGTCAGTTCAAAATCGCCCTGCCGGTATTCCGTATTTGCCGTGTGCTGATTGAGCGCCAGATTTAAAAGATTGTTGAAATAATCGAAGCGGCGATAGTTGGCGTCGAAACGATAAATTTTGGTCTTTTCGGCATTGACCCGCAAATGACGATTCGGGTCACCGCCCCAGCCAAACGAACTCACCATCAAGGTATCGAAGACCGCGCCATTGTTATCTTTGGACTGGAGCAGCAAACTGGCATCGAAAACCCGAAAGCCCGGCGTGTAGTTCAGATCGCTGCGATATTTATCGGCATTGCCATCAATGATAATGCCGCGCACCCCAAGCTCTATGCTGGAGATAACCGTGTAAGCGCCGCCCGCAGGGGTTGGCGATTGCTGCGCTTTTTCCGAAGTCGTTGAAGGCGGTTTTTTTTCGCTCTCGTTTGTTGCCGGTGAAGCTTTTTCTTCGGCGGGCGGCGCTTGTTGCGCCCACGCTTGGCTTCCCATCACGATGATGGCAACCGTCAGACCCAGCCAAAATAAAAGGGTAAATACAGCTTTATTCTTCATTGCAACGGTTCCTCCTCAATGACGACGGCTTTAACGGAAAAAGAACGGATGATTATTTGAGCCGTGAACCTTTACGTGACAGGTTGTGCAATTTTGAAATCGCACGGTCGCCTGATTATGAAAACTCGGCGTATTGGGCGCGCCGATTTCGTGAGCGTTGCTATGGCATTCAAGGCAAAGCTGCCGCACCTCTGTGCGTTTCAACAGGCGCGGGTTGCTCGCCCCATGCGGACTATGACAGATGGCACAGCCTTCAATTTTGAGAGGCGCGTGTTCAAAGACGAAGGGACCTTGTTTATCTGCATGGCATTTGATACAGGCGGCATCTGCGCCAACGGCAAGCCGCGCCTGTTTGCGCTCGAATCCCCCATGCGGATTGTGACAATCCGAACACCGCATCGCGCCTTCAAGGACTTTGTGATGGAAAGGCTGGGTGAATTGCGATTTGGTTTCGTTATGACAGGACAGACACAACTGGGCTTCGGATTTCAGTAACATTTTGCGCGGCGGCAAATCGGTCGAATGCGCCGGAAAAGGTCCAAGCGCCTGTAAAGATGAAGGCACGTTTCTTTGCTTGGTTTCCGGCCCGGCCTCCTGAGTGGCAGGAGCGTCGGATAGATGCGGCGAATGGCAATTGGTACAACCGACATCATTGCGCCAGTGCTCGCCTCTGCGGAAATTATTATGCTCCTCTCGTCCCGCATGGCATTGTAAACAGGCTTCGGATATTTGCTTGGGCGTTTCACCCTCAAAAGTGCGGATTTTGGTTTTATCCCCGCCTGCTTCGACATGCGCTTTACCGGGTCCGTGGCAAGCTTCGCAACCTTGCTTTTCGGCTTTCCATCCGGCGTGTGCGAGTTTGGCATGAGCCGTCTTGGCAAAGCTATTAAAATAATCTTCGTGACAGGCTTTGCAGGCTTCACTGCCAATAAAATCTCCGGGGTTGGCATGGGTTGCCGTAGATTGAGAGGCTGGTTGATTGTCCGATTCAGTCACTTTAGAGAGCGTACTTGAGGTCGCCAGGAGGAGTGCGCCTACAAGGAAACTTCCTACCACTAACGCCTTGAGCCATCTTAAGGAGTTCATGCTTTTTCTCCTTTGAAATTCTAATCGCCTAGTTAGAGACTTCTTTTCGAGAAGCGGTAAGCAGGTCAAAGAACCATGAGGTAGCTGCCCCGGCAGCCTGGAATCGAATTTAAAAACAAAATGTACAGCAATTTGCGTTCACAAAATTTTTAGTTTGGCAACCCCGCCGCTAACCGGGTTTTGAGGCTTACCTATTGAAAAGATAGGAGATTCTCCGTTCCGGGTTCCTTTAATAAAGGATAAGCAATCGCCTGTTGGCGTGAAAATTGGGGAATTTAAACGAGACTTGAGGAACTTTGCGCACTGAAGGGGTGGACTTCCGCTTCCGCGAGGGTTGCCGAGGTTGGTAAAAATTATCGCATATTAAAAATACACCGTTTTAAGATAATTCAGGCTTTCTTTGATTTCTAACCATACAGTGCTCGTCTCATGTTCGAGAATATACCGGCGAATGCCTTGCCTTCTTGCAGTTTTCAATAACTCCAGCCAGTTAATTTTTCCCTGACCGATGGGCACTTCGGCAGCCTCTTGATAATCCCCCGAATCATCGCCGACGGTGTCTTTGCGAAGGTCTTTCAAATGAATCGAGATAAACCGGCGGGGATATTTTTTGAGCAACTCAACAGGGTCCTGCCCCGGATAGGCGACGTGATAGGTATCGAGTTGCAGATAAACATAGCGCCGGTCGGTTTTCGCCATCAATAAATCGAACAGCGTGCCTTTGCCATTTTCATCGTTCACGAATTCATACCCATGCAGGTGATAGAAAAACCGCAAACCAGCCGCGGCAAGTTTCCTGCCCGCACGATTGAAAACCGCAATTGCCGCCAGACAATCCGATTTTGTAAACGGCGAGCGAATCCACGGCACCCCGACATCGCGAACGCCGAGTATGCGGGCGTCTTTAATGACTTCATCGATTTTGTCGCGCGCCGTTGCATATTCAATGTGCATACTGATGGCTTTGAGTCCGGCTTTATCGAGTTCTTTGCGAAACTGTCCGGCGGTCATTCCATAAGTGCCCGCCAGTTCAACCTCCCTGAAGCCGAGTTCACGCACACGCCTCAATGTGCCCGCAACATCTTTGCTGAAATCATCGCGAAAGCTCCAGAGTTGCACGGCAAACGAACCGTTTGTTGATTTATGGTTAAAGTGCAGCGTGCCTTGCGCCATAGCCCGATAAGGCAGGGTGAACGAAACAATGAAAAGTGTTAAAAAAATCGTTCTGCGCATCTGTGCCATAAACCATCCTCGGCAAATTTTTTCAGCGAGCCTGATTATCATATCTGAATTAACGGTTATTACCAGGCGTTGAAGCCACGCTATTGACTTTGCCGAACGCGGTTAATATGCTGGCACCGTTCAATCAACCTACAATTGAAATTCTTTATTCATCAATGAGGAAACTATGAGCCTTATTCAAATCAAGCGACAGCGCAAGAGCGATGTGAATTTAAAACAGGTGTATGACGCCATCGTTGTCGGTTCGGGCGCGGCAGGCGGCATGGCTGCGCACGTGCTAACCTCGAAAGGGATGAAGGTCTTGTTGCTTGAAGCCGGTAAAAAACTCGACCTTGATAAAGAATTGAAATCAACCGAATGGCCTTATGAACATCGGCGTCGCGGCGAGATGCCGCCTGATGCGCACGCGCTGATTCCCAACGAATACACCATTCGTCAACCGCCTTATGCGAAGGGCTTGCCCCATAAACATGTTTACTCGTATGTGCAAAGTTGGGGAGGGTCGGATTACAGCAAAAACATCGTCGTTGATGAGCGCGACCACCCTTACACGGGAACGAATTATGCCTGGGTCAGAGCGCGGGTTTTAGGTGGCAAGACGACCATCTGGGGACGACTCGCCTTGCGTTTATCGGATTTGGATTTCAAAGCCAAAACCCATGATGGTTACGGCGAAGACTGGCCGATCTCTTACGCAGACCTCGCGCCCTATTACGATAAAGTCGATTTGTATCTCGGCATCTCCGGTCAAAAAGAGAACCTGCCGCATTTGCCCGACAGCATTTTTCAACGTCCGACAAAACTTAATTTCGCCGAAGTGAAATTGCGCCAGGGCTTGAAAAAAATGAATCGCGTGCTGACCCCTTATCGCGCAGGCGTGACTACGGACGGACTCAAACACAACAAGTATCGCAATCGTTGTTACGGACGCGGCGCGTGTAATCGTCGCGCCGGCGGATGTGATATTCACGCGGCGTTTGATTCGCCAACCGGACTCATTTATCCGGCAATGGATACCGGCAATTTAACCTTGCGCACCAATGCCATCGCTTATGAAGTGACAGTAGATAAAAACACCGGCAAAGCGACAGGCGTGGCGTTCGTTGATGCGGAAACCAAAAAAACTTATGAAGCAAAAGCCAAAGTGGTTGTGCTGGCGGCATCGACGCTTGAATCGACGCGGCTCATGTTACTGTCGAAATCTGCCCTTCACCCAAACGGCATCGGTAATTCCAGCGCCCACGTCGGACACAATTTCTGTGAACACATCATGGGTCCGGGCGTTGCCGGGTTGGTCAAAGATTTGGTCGGGAAACCGCACACCCTCGATGATGGTCGCCCCGGCGGCTTTTACGTGGCGCGCTTTCGCAACCTCACAGACCGTCATGCCGATTTCATTCGCGGTTACGGATTTGAAGGCGGCAGCGGCACGACCATGTTTCCCGGCAATGCGATGGGGACGACCGGATTTGGCGCAAATTATAAAAAGCAGGTGCGCGATTATGCCGGGGCGTTCATCAGCATGGGCGCATTCGGAGAGGTGTTGCCGCGTTATGAAAATTATGTGGACATCGACCCCGAAATGAAAGATGCGTGGGGCATCCCGGTGCTGCGCTTTCATTATAAATTCGGCGACAACGAAAAGAAGATGGCGAAAGACATGGCTGATACGGCGCGTGAAATGTTTGAAGCCGCAGGTATCGAAGTCGTGGGCGTTGAGCGGGAAATCTTGACCGAAGGCTGGTCAATCCATGAACTCGGCACCGCGCGCATGGGAATGGATAAGAAAACCGCTGTGCTCAATCAATTTCAACAATCGCATGATGTGAAAAATCTTTTCGTGGTTGATGGCAGCAGCCATGTGAGCGCCTCTTGTCAAAATCCGACCTGGACGATTATGGCTTTGGCATGGCGCTCGTGCGATTACCTCGCCGATCAGTTCAAGAAAGGAAATTTATAATGGCTGACCAAAGCGAAAAGCAGAAAATGATGAAAGACAATAATCAACCGGCAACTGATGAAGCGCAGGATTTGCGTGCTCAAACGACCAGCAACGAAGCCGCCGGTATGAGCCGCCGCGAGGTGCTCAAGCTTACCGCCAGCGCCATTGTTGCCGCGCCGCTTTTGCCGGCGACCACTCAGGCAACGCAACGCAAAGCCGCTGCGAAAGCGCCCGCCCCGCGGTTTTTCACCCGCGCAGAGTTTGCGCTGGTTGATGAACTGACGGAATTGATTATTCCTACAGATGACCATTCGCCGGGGGCGCGCGCCGCCAAAGTTGCTGAATATATTGACCGAAGACTTGCGGAATCCTTTGAAGCGGAACCGAAACAGATGTGGCGCGATGGACTCAAATTGATAGAGACGATTTCGCAGGAGATGCACGGTCGGGCATTTTTACAAGCGACGCCTGATGAGCGCATCGCCTTGCTGACGCGCATTTCGCAAAATGAACGCGAGCCAAAGAAGCCCGAAGAGAAATTTTTCGTCGAGTTAAAAGCGCGCACCGTGAATGCCTATTACACTTCAAAAATCGGCATTCATACGGAAATGGAATATAAAGGCAACACCTACTTGAAAGAATTCGTCGGCGTTGACGCGACCTGAAGCGCCAGGGCTTGAATTAGGCTGGATTGTGTCTTCGCAAATAGATCGACCATTCCAGCCCTAGAACATTAATCAGTGTTGCTATCTCCTTGTCAGCTTCAACTGTGTTGAAATTGCGTAATGCCACCATTGATGCGATTCGACCATTATGTGTGCCATTTCTCGCAACTAATGAAAGCAAAGGGATGGCTTCAGTAATTCTTTTTTTACCGAGAAGTTCGCAAGCCCTCTCTTGAATCCACATATTATTGCTTTCTGCGAATTTGAAGAGCCGATGGGTTTGCGACATTGGAAGAATATTCATCACGCATAATGCCAGGTTCGTTTGGTTTTCATCATTTGTTGGTTCTTCCAGTTTTGCGAGTAGTTGTTTAGCGATGACGGAATCCTGCTCTTCTTCCGACTCAGCCTCAAGAATAGGATAATCTTTAGCCATCTGATACCAGTCTTCACCGGATGCCATTGCATCAATCCCCGCTGCATAAAAAGATTCTACGGTTCGGTAGACGGGTGAGAAGTCTATTTCTTCGTGATCCAGATAACAGATTTTATCCTTTAACAGCCCGGTTACATAAATGCCCATATAATTGCCAGCAAATTCATCAATCCAGAAAACCCGAACCTCATCAGTCAACCGACCGACTGCAACTAATGATGAATGGGTTTCGATTACTTCTTTAGCGCTCATCATCCTGACGGGAAATGATGATTGGTCTTTCATTCCGTCATGATGTTGATAAAGCAACCTCACGCCTTCCGGCAAAACACAATTCAATGCTGACTCAAGTTGAGTGATTTGTGACGCAGTGCAGGGCTTGTTTAATAAAACACCAAGCCCTGGCATCCTGGTTATTACTTCGTTCATTGTCATTTGGACAGACTTGAGTTTCAGCGAATTAAACACTCAATATCTCTTCACTACCGTGAGTTTGACTTCCGATGGATACTGCCGCGAATGATGGACGGCGTTATGCGCGATGATGCCTTGGCTCTCGTCATAATTTTTTCCGCCGGTGTTCATATTGCGGTCAAAACGCGGGAAGTTGCTGCTTGAAACTTCAATGCGAATGCGATGACCGGCTTCAAAGAAATTACTGGTGGTCATCGGTTGCAGCGTCACTTTGTAAACTTTGCCCGCTTCCATCCACGCCACAGGCTTATCGTAACCATTACGATAGCGAACGCGCTGAATCGTTTCATCCAGATTATAAGCGCGACCATCAGGGTAAACGTCAATCAACTTCACCGTGAAATCGGTGTCTTTCACATCCGACGAAACATAGAGCGTCACTTCGATGGAGCCGCTCACT
Source organism: Acidobacteriota bacterium (assembly GCA_040754075.1). NCBI lineage: Bacteria > Pseudomonadati > Acidobacteriota > Acidobacteriota bacterium. Next base: position 48,894 of record JBFMDH010000040.1, on the reverse strand, counting down.
TCAATGCCTTCTTTCAAAGGTTCGCTGCTGTAAACCAGAATGTCCGGGCGCTCTTCCATCTTGCGCTGATCAAACGAGCCGCCCTGCACCGCATTGCCCGTACAACAGACATTGCCACCAAACGACGGCACCGGATTCATCGGGTCGTATTCAAATTTATCCGGGCTATCGCTTGCCGGTGGGGTTTCGGTCAACAGCCCATCGCCATTTAAGGTATTGGCTTTGCCGTTGCTTGAAAAATAAAGGCTCATCGGGGTTGCGCCTTGCGGGGGCCAGGTATCCGACGATTGCCACTTGTTCAGCCCCATAGTGAAGTAGCGAACTTTGGGCATCTTTTCGAGAATGCCGTTCTTTTCGCCTTTGAGGAAATAATCGAACCACGCATAAGTGAGTTCATCGTAATTCAATCGCGCATCGCCCATGCTGCGTTCACCGACAACGGTGTTTTCCGAGGCGCGTTTATAGGCGCAATGCAGAGTCGGCGCAATCACCGCATATTGTTGATTGGCGATTTCGGGTCGCGCCGTTTTGCGCGCGTGATTATAAGCCGCGAGATTTGGTCCCACAGACACGTCATACCATGACATGAACCAGAAACCCGGCACATTGATTTTCATGTTGTCGTGCCAGAGACCGCCTTTGTACCACGCCGGGTCATTGGGGGCGCGTTTAATCATCGCGCCGCCGGTATCGACGGGCATGGCGTCTGCGAAAATGCCTTTCGGCCCGTCAACCGCTTTCATAATGTCCATAACCGGCAAATGTCTGAGCGCTTTTGACCAATCGACCGGCGGCAATTGTTGCGCGAGGTCAAATGATTTCGAGGCGCGAATCAAATCTTCCTGTGATGTATTGCGCGGGAACATCGGGCGCACCTGATTTTGTTCACCATAAAGCCAGGCGATAAATAACATCTGCACCGCGCCGCCGCGATACCAGTTGCCCTGTTCATAATAAGGCGCGACGCGCCCGACGCCTGCGCCGAAGCCTTGCGGAATCATTGCGGCAAACGCCGGGTTGCCAAGCGACGCGACCGCCATCTGCCATTCGGCAGTCGATGAACAACCGATGGTTCCGACTTTGCCGTTTGACCACGGTTGCTTGGAAATCCAGGTAAATTCGTCGTCACCGTCGCTGAGTGGCGCGCCGAGAATGTCATAATTGCCTTCCGAGAAAAAATGACCGCGCTCGTTCATTTCGACAAAGGCATAGCCGTGTTTGACGGCTTCGAGTTCATTGCTCATATCGCGCGGCGCGCCGAGTCGCACGTTCCAGAAATTGAAGTTGTAAGGGGTTCGCACAAAGATGGTCGGATATTTTTTCGAGGTATCTTTCGGGCGATAGACATCGGTGGCGATGCGTGTGCCGTCGCGCATCGGAATCATCAGTTTGCGTTCAACGATGGCGATGGATTGTAGTTCCCGTTCGATGTTGTTCAGTCGAGCAACCATTTCGGGATTTGCCTGCCCGCGTCCCTGTCCGGGGGCATTTTGCAGGGCAAAAAGCAACCCGGTTCCAATGAGTATAAATGTCCAGAAAATTTTCATTCGCATCTTTATGCTCCTTAAATGATGACGCCCACACAGCGCGTCAAATTTTGTATGAAGAATTGTGTTGAATTTTAAATCCACTGATGAAAAGCACGAGGCAAAAAAAATTTTGCAAACGGCGCAATCATACGCCGATGGATTTTATCGAACAAGTTCATCAGGTAAAAGAAACCTGAGAGTCGGGCTACCGATTACCCGGCTGATTTGGTTTCGACGCGATTCCAATCCGGCGGTTCGACGCCGAGCAGATGATGAACGAAAAAGTCAAAACGTTTTCTATCGCCATAGACGCCGCCGTTGGTATGACCTGCGCCCGGTAGCACCAGCAAATCGAAAGTCTTGTTCGCCTTAATCAATGCGTTGACTACCTGCATGGTCGAAGCCGGGTCAACATTCATATCCATCTCACCGACATAAAGCAACAGTTTGCCTTGCAATTTATAAGCGTTATCGACGTTCGACGCGGCGGCGTATTGTGGCCCAAGCGGCCAACTCATCCATTGTTCGTTCCACCAGATTTTATCCATGCGATTATCGTGACAACCGCAAGACGCGACACAGACTTTATAAAATTCGGGATGAAAGAGCAGCGCCCCCATCGCGTTTTGCCCGCCTGCCGAAGTTCCATAAATGCCGACGCGGTTGATGTCGTAATAAGGATATTTTGTGGCTACCGCTTTGTGCCACAAAATGCGGTCGGGAAACCCCGCGTCACCTAAATTTTTCCAACAGACATCGTGAAACGCTTTCGAGCGATTCGAGGTTCCCATGCCATCGACCTGCACGACGATAAATCCGAGTTCCGCCATCGCCTGCATGGGATTAAATGCCGCGAATGATTTCGGCACGAATGAATCCTGGGGACCTGCATAGATATTTTCGATGACCGGATATTTTTTCGCCGGGTTGAAATTGGACGGGCGATAGATGACGCCCCAGATGTCGGTTTTGCCATCGCGCGCCATCGAGGTGAAAACTTCCGGCGCGCGCCATCCGGTTTTTAAAAGCTCTTGAATATCTGCGCCTTCAAGTTCGGCAATCACCTGATTATCGGCAACCCGACGGAGTTCGGAAGTATGCGGCAAATCCACACGCGACCAGGTATCGACGAAAAATTTCATGTCCGAAGAAAAACTGGCGGTGTGGTTGGCGTCTGCGGTGGTTAAGCTCGTAAGCCCCGTGCCATCGAAATTGATGCGATAATAATGGACAAAATATGGGTCTTTGCCGGCGTACATGCCGCTGGCGCGAAAATAGATTTGGCGATTTGCCTCATCAACCTTTTCAACCCCGCGCACCACCCAGTTGCCTCGGGTGATTTGATTTTTTACCGCGCCGGTTGCGCCGTCGTAGAGATACAGATGATTCCAGCCGTCGCGTTCCGACATCCAGATAACCTCTTTGCCATCGCTTAAATCATAGCGATAGCGTTTGCCGGAATAGCAGAAGAAAGTTTGCGGTTCTTCGCTGACCACGGCGCGCGGTTTACCGCTTGCCGCATCGACTTCGATAACCCGATAAATTTCATGTCCGCGCTGATTGTATTCAAACGTAAAAGCGCCACTCGCTTTGCGCCATTCGGGACGCGATAGTTGATACGGATTGGAAAAAAGCGCGTTTTCAACCACTGTCTGTTTTTTGTTTTCAATATCGAAAAGCACAGGTTGCGGTATATCGAGCGCGTCGCCGGGTTTGGCATAATCGATAATTGAATATTTCGGTTGCAGTTGGTCAAGCGGCGACGATTCGACATATTGAATCTTGCGGTTATAACCCGGACGCACGCGATAGGCGACAAATTTTTTGGCATCGGGCGACCAACTGCCTTGCCAGTAGGTATAAAAATTTCCTTCCGAACCGTCGAAGCTGAGTTGCACGCCTTCGCGTTTGCCTTTTGGTCGCAGATAAACATTGAAATTTTGAATGACGATTTCCGATTTGCCATCGGGTGAAATCGCTGGCGCATCAGGCAACGGGTAACGGGGACCCGGAATGCCTGAAGGTCGTTCGCGGCGTGTGACCTGCCCGGTCTTTTTACAAACATAATCCGTAAGCGTCGCTTTCCATTTCGCATCGCCGATTTCAAATTCGATGGCTTGTTGGTTGTCTGCAAAAGTGAAGGTATTGAATGGCAAGGTCACTGCTGTATATTTCCCGCCCGAGGCTTGGGAAAGTGACATTGCGAGTTTTTCATGGTCGAACGCCGGTGTTTTCGCGGCGGTGTCGGCATCAACCAGTATGAATTCATTGCCGCCTTTTACGGATTTGCGATACCAGAAACGATGCGTCTTTTCTATCCAGTTGGCGCGTTCGGGTATATTGACAGCAAGCCCTTGAACCTTGCCGCGAAGCATGGTCGCGCGTTCATAATCGGCAAGCGTCCCTTGTGCAAAAATGTGGACGGGCAAAAGCAAGAGGCTGCAAAGCAAGGCTGAGCTTTGCAAATATCTGTTGGTTTTCATGAAGCGTTCCCCCGGAAAAAGGTTGAGTCATCCACTGGCAAATTATTGAAGAAATGATTGCGTCGCTATTTTGCACAAATGGACTCGATTGCACAAATCAACCGGCGGCGTCTGACGAAAGGGTTTTCTAAAAACTCATCGCATCTGTTATTGTTCAAGTTTATCTGTCGGGAAAAATCGCTACCCGACAGCCAGAGCAGTTATTAAAAACGAGGTAATAATTAAAGAAAGGAAGCTATGAATAAAGAAGATTTTATTTTGTTCAGCGGCGGCGCCAAAGGCGCGGAAGCCGAGTTTGGCGCAAACGCCGAGAAGTTTGGTATTGAAGAAGTCAATTTCACATTTGAAGGGCACAACATCGTTCGCGGGCGCGGACATCGCGTTCTCAATCACGAAGAGTTACTCAAAGGCGATGTGAGCCTCGCGTATGTATCCCGCCTGATGAATCGTCGCTATAACGACAGCCCGACGTTTCGCAAACTCCTGCAAAGCATCTGGTATCAAATCAACAACGGTCAGGAGATTTATGTCATCGGGGAAATTCTCGAAGACAAAACCGTGAAGGGTGGCACCGGATGGGGCGCAGAATTTGCCAAACTCTGCAATAAACCTCTGCACGTTTTCGACCAGAAACGCAACGCCTGGTTTACCTGGAATGATTCGGATTGGGTCGAACGTAAAGATGATGATTTGCCGGTCATCACCCACATTCATTTCACCGGCACCGGCACCAGCGTGCTTGAAGAGCATGGCAAAGCCGCGATTAAAGCTTTATTTGAACGCTCATTCGCTTAATTGAAAATTCCATCGCAATCGTAAAACAGCCGTTTTTATTGAGTAAAATGGCTGTTTTTACGGTTTTGCTTCCATCCAGTTTTTCCCTGTGCCAACATCAACGATGAGCGGCACACTCAAGGGATAGACATTTTCCATTTCAGCTTTTACCAATTCCTTAACCCGCTCAATTTCCGCTTCGGGCACTTCGAGCAACAGTTCGTCATGCACCTGCATGATGATTTGCGCTTTCAATTTTTCGCGTTGTAATCGGTCGTGGACTTTGAGCATCGCCATCTTCATCAAATCGGCGGCGCTTGCCTGCAAAGGCGCGTTGATGGCTTCGCGTTCGGCTCTTGCCCGCAAGGCATGATTTTTATTGTTGATGTCGGGAATCGGTCGCGACCTGCCGAATATGCTTTTCACACAACCGGTCTGGCGGGCGACTTCCGGCGTCTCTTCCATGTAGCGGCGCACGTCTTTGTAGGTTTCGTAATAATTATCAATCGCTTTTTTGGCTTCGGCTCTGCTGAGCGTGGTGCGCTGCGCCAGTCCAAATGCGCCGACCGAATAGGGAATCGCGAAGTTGACGATTTTCGCAAGCCGTCGCAAATCGTGTTCTTCTGCTTTGGTCTTGGCGCCGAAAACTTCGCGCGCGGTTTTGGCGTGAATGTCTTCGTTTTTCTGAAACGCTTCGGTCATCTTGTTATCGCCTGTCAGATGCGCAAAGAGTCTCAGTTCGATTTGCGAATAATCGGCGGACATCAACACGTACCCCACAGACGGCACAAACGCTGCGCGGATGCGACGACCAAGCTCTGTCCGCACCGGGATGTTTTGCAGATTGGGATTCGTTGATGACAGCCTGCCGGTTGCGGCGATTGCCTGATTGAGCGTCGTGTGAATGCGCCCGGTGCGCGGGTTGATGAGGCGCGGCAAGGCATCAACATAAGTGTTTTTGAGTTTGGCAATCTCGCGGTATTCGATGATGAGCTTAGGCAGTTCATATTTTTCCGCAAGTTCAACCAGCACATCGTTCGAGGTGGAAATCTTTCCGGTTTTGGTTTTGCGTGTCAGTTCAAAATTGAGTTTCTCGAACACCTCGCCGAGTTGCGCAGGTGAATTGATATTGAATTCCTGACCGGCGACTTGATAAATCGCTTTGGTCAGGCGTTCCAGTTCTTTCTGCATTTCCTGTTCGGCTTTTTTCAAAGCCTTGATGTCAACCCGTACGCCGACCTGTTCCATTTCAAACAATACTTCAACCAGCGGCAATTCGATTTCGCTATAAATTTTTTCAAGCTCCCGGTCGCGCAACTTGGCGCGCAATACGTCTGCCACCTGTCCTGTGAAATCGGCGATTTGCAAAGCGTGTAAATCATCAGCCTCGAATCCTTCGAGCGTATCAATCATCTGCAATCCCAGATGTTCGCGGGCAATTTCCAGTAACGGATGTTCGAGGCGATTAGGGTCAAGTAAGTATGCTGCAAGCAAGGTGTCATCTTCGACGCCTTCAATGCGAATGAGCGGCGTAAACTTCTGAATCGTGCCATCGTGGGCGGGCTTGGCTTGCATCGCCGCAAACAGTGGCGAACTGGCTTCATCGGTCGATTCAACCGAGGCTGCCTGGCGATGCAGATAATCGGTTAGAGCGCTGAGCGCGCCTTTCCAATCGTGAATGGATTTTTGAATCAAGCCATTTTCTAAAATATCTTTGAGCAAACTGAGGGCATCAACTTTTTCCGCCAGTTTATCAAAATCAATCAGCGTGGCATTCGATGCGGCAGTTGAAATCGCCAAGCCGTATGCCGCGCCTTTGCGGGTGGCAACCGCTAGGGCAAAGCGGTCTTCGCCGTGTAATGATTTGATAAATTTCGTCAGTTCGCTTTTGGTCGCAATGTTCGTATAACGCACCGCACCGGCTTTGCGCGCCGCAACCAGAGCCAGAGTTTCGGGATTGGCAGCGTCGGCAAACTCACGCGAGAGTTGTCCGAATTCCAACTCGGAAAATAATTCGTAGGCTGCTTCGCGGTCGGGGGTTTCGTATTTCAAGGCTTCCAAATCGAGTTCAATCGGCAAATCACAAACGATGCGCGCGAGTTCCCGCGATTGGCGAATCAATTCAATATTATTGAGTAAACTTTCGCGATAGACTTTGCGGGGAATCTCTGCGGCGTGGGCGTAGGCGTTTTCGATGCTGCCGAATTCCTGAATAATCTGTTTTGCGCCTTTTTCACCTATCCCCGGCGCGCCCGGAATATTGTCGGAGGCGTCGCCCCACAGTCCCAACAAATCAACCACTTGATCGGGACGAACATTCAATTTTTCTTCAACGCCTTTTTCATCCAGCCAGCGCAAATCGCCGCTGCGTTCGGCGCGCATCATTTTGACGTGGCTATTCACCAGTTGGCATAAATCTTTATCGTTGGAAACGATGATGACGTCAATGCCCGCCTGTTTGGCTTTGGTTGCCCAGGTGCCGATGATGTCGTCGGCTTCGTAACCTGCGTAACGAATGAGCGGAACGCGCAACACTTGGCAGACACGTTCGATGAATGGCAATTGTAAAACCAGGTCGTCGGGCATAGGGGCGCGCTGCGCTTTGTAGCGTTCAAATTGTTCGTGGCGAAAAGTCGGTTCCGGCGAATCGAAAGCGACGCCGAGAAAATCAGGTTGTTCGGCGTTGATTAGTCGCCTGAGCATCATGGTGAATCCGTAAACTGCGTTGGTCGGTTGGCCCGCGGAATTCGATAAACCGCGAATCGCATAATAAGCGCGATAGACTTGTGACATTCCATCGACAATAAAGAGGCGTTTGCGTTCGGTTAAACCCATAGCGGTCATACTAGGCGGGGCGCTTTTCGAGTGTCAACTACAGCAAGGATTGAAACGCTAAATTATCTGCTTGGCTTGGGAAATTTTGTTTTGTTAGACTGACTGCCCAGCCAAAGACGGGAGGTGCATCATGACATTCGCATTTTTTTTCAATCATTCGGTAAAAGCGTTGGTGAAGTTGTTGACTCTGGTGTTGGTGTTTTATTCACTGAACGCCGGCGCGCAAAGCGGCAACACCTTGTTGGGTGATTTGCGCGTCGATGAAAGTAAAGTAACCGGACTCAAGCCTGCGTCCTATCATATTTTACTGGTTACAGCGAGCGGCAATGTTATCGGCAGACAACCGACCACCAATAATGGGCGCTATCGTTTTTTGAATGTTCAAAACGGCGAGTATGACATTGTTGTGCAGGTTGAAAACGATGAGGTCGCGCGCATTCGCGTGCGCTTGATGGAACTTCGCCCGACCGATGTGCGCCAGGACATCGCTTTGGAATGGCGTCCCAATGTTGGCAGAAAAAATCCGTCGGCGAGTGGGACGGTCGCAGCAGTTAGTTACAATCGTTTGCCTGCCAATCAAAGCAAATTCGATAAAGCGATGGAGGCGATTGATAAAAAAAGAAATGACGAAGCCATGACGTTACTCAAAGAGATCGTCACCGATGACCCCAAAGATTTTATCGCCTGGGCAGGCATTGGTACGTTGCAATCCAAACAGGATAAAAATGGCGATGCCGAAAGTTCTTATCTTCGCGCCTTGCAGGAAAAGCCCGATTATATGCTGGCGCTGATGAGCCTTGGGAAACTCAGAATCGCGCAGAAAAATTATGATGGCGCGATTGAAATCCTGACGCGCGCGGTTGCCACGCCACCGCCTTCTGCCGAAGCCAATCATTTGTTGGGTGAATGCTACCTGCAAATCAAGAAAGGCTCGAAAGCCGTTGGCTACCTGAACGAAGCGATTAAGCTTGACCCCGTCGGCAAAGCCGATGTGCATTTAAGGCTTGCGACGCTTTATAACGGAGCCGGAATGAAAGACCGCGCCGCAATTGAGTACGAGAAATTTTTGGAAAAGAAACCTGATTACCCCGATAAGAAAAAATTGCAGCAATACATTCAGGAGAATAAAAAATAAGCAATGGGCTTGTTGATCGTTGTGCCCGTCGTGGTTGTCCGTCTGGTCAGTTGACAGTTGCTGACAACGGGATTTATAACGATTACATTATGACAAGCGAAGAACTGGAAAAAGCCATTCAGTTTGTTCTGGAACAGCAGGGACAATTTTACGCCGGATTGAAAGAACTGGAGGCGAAACAACATCAACAGGCTGAATTGCAGGGGCAACAGCATAAACAGTTTGAGCAACAGCAGAAACAGCTTGATCAGTTGACGAATTCGGTCATGGGCTTGACGGCAATCGCCGGCACACTGGCTGAGAAATATACCGAACTGATTGAAGCGCAGAAAAAATTGACTGAAAGTCAGGAACACACAGATAAACGTTTGCATGCGGTCATTGATATTTTAATGAAACGCAATCCAATAAACGGGAATTCTCAATAACCCGCACAAATTTTATGAACCATATCTCTCGTCTTTCACGCGAACACGCCGCGCTCATCGTTATTGATATGCAGGAGGCGTTTCGTTCAGTCATACAGGATTTCGGCGAGGTTGCCCTACGTATCAGCAAAGCCGTTCAAGGCGCGCGCCTCCTGGAAGTTCCGGTCATCGTCACCGAGCAATATCCGAAAGGATTGAAACACACCGCAGGGGAAATTCAACCGCATCTCGCACAGGACGCCACCACCATCGAAAAGATTTGTTTCAGCAGTTGCGGGGTTGATGATTTCCGCCAGCAATTGATTTCGCGCAACATCAAACAGGCGCTGGTCTGCGGCATTGAAGCGCATATCTGTGTCACCCAAACCGTCTTGGATTTGCTCACGCAGGATATCGAAGTTCACCTGTTGGTCGATTGCATCACCTCGCGCAAACGCGAAAGCAAAGAGGTCGCGCTCCATCGGTTGACGCAGGCGGGCGCGGTTTTATCGAATTTGGAAATGTCGCTTTTTGAAATGCTACGCACCGCCGATTCTCCACATTTCAAAGCCATTCAAAGCTTAATCAAATAGGATTGCGGATTCAGGATTGAGGATTCAGTTAAGCTGCCATCCCGCCCTGAATCCTCAATCCTGAATCCTGAATTCTCATGGACAATTTGAATCAACAACAACGCGAAGCCGTCGAAGCCATCGAAGGACCAATGCTCATTCTAGCCGGAGCCGGTTCCGGTAAAACCCGCGTCATTACTTATCGCATCGTGCATCTCATCGAACAGGGCGCGCGTCCTGAAAATATTCTCGCCGTGACCTTTACCAACAAAGCCGCGTCGGAAATGAAAGAGCGCGTCGAAAGAATGCTCGGCGCGGGGCGGCGTAGCGCGTCCCCCTTGCTTTCAACTTTTCATTCCTTGTGTGTGCGGCTGCTCAGGCGCGATGTTGAAAAGATGAATGCGGGATACACTCGCAACTTCACGATTTATGACGCGGATGATCAGGCGCGGGTCGCCCGCACCATCATGAAAGAGATTGGCATTGACGATAAGGCTTTGCCCGCGCGGTTGACCATGTCGGTGATCAGCAGCGCAAAAAATCGCGGGCAATCGCCGGGTTCGTTTGCCAGTCAAGCCGAGTATGCGTCGGAGAGAACCGATCAAATTGCGCAAGTTTATAAACATTATGAACAACGACTGGCACAATCGAATGCGATGGATTTCGATGATTTGTTAATTAAAACCGTCGAACTGTTGAAGCGCGTGCCGGAAGCGCGTGATTATTATCATCAGAAATTCCGCCACATTTGCGTCGATGAATTTCAAGACACCAACGCCATTCAATATGAACTTATCCGTTTGCTTGCCATCGGCTCATCGCGGCTTGACCACACGAAAATTGATTCGGATGAATTCTGGAAAGGGCGCAGTCTGTGTGTCGTGGGAGACATTGATCAATCGATTTACGCCTTCAGGTCGGCAGACTATAAAATCGCTTTGAACTTTCAAAACGATTTTGCAAAAGCCAAACTCATCAAACTCGAACAGAATTATCGTTCAACCCAAACTATTCTGTCGGCTGCCAATCAAATCATCGAACGCAATAAACAACGTTTGCCGAAAACCCTTTATGCTTCGCCGCATCTCGGTGAAGGCGAGCGCATTCGTTACTATCAATCTTATGATGGCGACGGCGAAGCTTCGTTTGTCGCTGAAAAAATTCAAGAACACATCAGACGCGACCCGCACACGCGCTGCGCCGTGCTCTATCGCACCAACGCGCAATCGCGCCTTTTTGAAGAAGCCTGCCGCCGTCGCGGCATCGCTTATAACATCGTCGGCGGTTTTTCATTTTATGAACGCGCCGAAGTCAAAGACATCATCGCCTATTTGAAACTGGCGATGAATCCCAATGATGATGTGGCATTGGAGCGCATCATCAATTCACCGGCGCGCGGCATCGGCAAAGCGACGCTTGATGCGATTCACGCGATAAAAAAAGATATGGAGCTTTCGTGGTGGGAAGCGATTCCGATTGCCATTCAAGAGAAAAAAGTGAACGCCCGAGCCATGCTCGCGCTTGAAGGCTTTCGCGCGGTGATTAACGGATTGCGTGACCGCGTCAACAATAACGAGCCGCTTTCGGAAATCGTCAAAGCCGCGACTTTGGATACCAGCTATGTTCGTGCTTTACAAGAAGAGAATTCCGAAGAAGCCACCGGGCGTTTGTTCAATATCGAAGAATTGGTGACGGCTGCGGTTGAAGCGGAAAATCAACAAGAGACGCTTACGGATTTCATAGACCACGCGGCGCTCGTAGCCGATACCGACCAGTACAAAGCCGATGCGAAAGTCACCTTAATGAGTATGCACGCGGCAAAAGGTTTGGAGTTTCCCGTGGTGTTCATTGTCGGACTTGAAGAAAATCTCTTTCCGCATTCGCGTTCAGTCAGTAGCGAAGATGATTTGGAAGAAGAACGACGATTGATGTATGTCGCCATCACGCGGGCGCAACAACACCTGTATATCACCCACGCCATGAAGCGGCGCACCTGGGGCGAAGAGATTGCCGCCGAACCGTCACGGTTTTTAAATGAGTTGCCGCTGGAATTATTACAGGATGTGTCATTAGTGCCGTCGTGGATGAAATTCGCTTCTCGTGATGAGGTGCAGCACAATCGTCAAGCGGCGGCTGCCTTGCGCGGTGAAACTCCGCCGCCTGTGAAAAAGAGTTCAAACTTTTCCGGCAAAACTTATAACTCGGTCGATAGCGTCAACCAATTTTTCAAACGCCGCATTGACGAAGCCGGACGAAAAGAGGGAACCGGGAACCGGGAGCCGGGAACCGGCAAGGCTCCGGTTAAAAAAAGTTCCGGTTGGCAAAACGGTATGCGTGTCAAACATGCGAAATATGGCTATGGCATGATTTTGCGCGTCGAAGGCAGCGGCGATGAAGCGAAATTGACTGTGAGTTTTCCCGGTTACGGGCAGAAAAAATTCGTCGCTAAATTTGCCGGGCTGGAAAAAGCCTGAAAATAATCACCCATCATTGATGGTTGTCGAGTGCGCGGAAACCTCAAGCTGGCAGGTCGCTTTAAAATTAAAAACTCTGACCGCTACGGTTGTTGCGTGAGCGGTCTCTGACCGCGAATGAAAAGTAAACAAAAATCCTTGGTTGAGTGAGCGGTCTCTGACCGCGAAATCGTCTGCCTGATCCGCGATTAAAAAGCACAATGAACTGGTATTTTTATGAAAGTTAAAGTCGCCGCCATTCAAGCCGCTAATGTTTATCTTGATTTACAGGCTTCACTTGAAAAAGCTTTGCGCCTCATCGAAGAAGCCGCCGCACAAGGCGCAAAACTGATTGCTTTTCCTGAAACCTGGTTGCCCGGCTACCCGGCATGGCTCGATTGCTGCCGTGATGTTGCGCTCTGGGACTTTGCGCCGGTCAAAAAAGTTTTTGCGCGGCTTGCCGAAAATAGTGTGACGATTCCAAGTCCGGTCACTGAGGCAATCGCCAGTGCGGCGCGTGAACACCAGGTCGTCATTAACATCACAGTCAATGAACGTGTAGCGGTAGGCGCGGCGCGCGGCACGCTCTTTAACACCATGCTGACCTTTGGCGCGGATGGCGAATTATTAAACGCCCATCGCAAAATCATGCCGACCTATACAGAGCGATTGGTGTGGGGCAAAGGCGACGGTAAAAGTTTGCGCGCGGTGGACACGGCTTCGGGACGCCTTGGCGGATTGATTTGTTGGGAACACTGGATGCCGCTGGCGCGTCAGGTCATGCACGAATCGAGCGAAGACATACACATCGCCGCCTGGCCCCAGGTGAAAGAGATGAACCTGATTGCCAGCCGTCAATACGCTTTCGAGGGCAGATGTTTTGTGATTGCCACAGGCGCGGTGATGCGGGCGAGCGAATTGCCCGAGGAACTTGAACCCATTGACGCGCTCAAACAGAATCCGAGTGCAATGGTACTGAACGGCGGCAGCGTGATTATCGCCCCTGATGGTTCAATCCTTGCGGGTCCGATTTTTGATGAGGAGGCGATTCTTACAGCCGAACTCGACCTCTCGCGCATCACCGAAGAAAACCTCACACTTGATGTGACCGGACATTATTCGCGCCCGGATATTTTTGAAGTGAAGATCAAATCGTGATGATGGTCTGCCCAGGTCTGTTACTTCTTCCTGGCGATAAACCCATTCAATCCTTTTCTGAATTTCAGCTCTCCATAGGCGCGAATGATTTTGACTTGAAAGCCCGCTTGACGGAGTTCGTCGGCGAGGTCGCCAGGGGCGAATAAGTGAATGCGATGAGTTTCATCGCTGCGTCGCCAGTGGTTCCCGACTTTGCGAAACGTCGTGATGCGACGGGTCAATTGATTGGCTTCGCTGTCTTCCTCTTTTTCTACACACACCATCCAGCCTTTGCCTTCCGTGTAAGTGCGCTGCGGATTCGCGCCGGTTAAACTGCCGGGTCCGAGCACATCAAAAACGAACACCCCGCCCGGCGCTAAGGCTTCATAAATGCGTTTGAAGAGATTCAGGCGTTCAGCTTTTCCGTGTTCATCGAACAGATAATTCAAGCCTTCGCTGACGCAGGTTACAGCAGCACAAGGCGGCAATTTGGTTTTGAGTAACGACGCTTTTTTGAAAGTTGCGCGCGGCGCGGTGCGTTTTGCCAACGCTATCATTGCCGCTGAAATATCAATGCCGAGCGCCTCATAGCCCGCATCGGTTAAGGCTTTCGCAAAGATGCCGCTGCCGCAACCTAAATCAATGATCAATCCGCCGGTGATATTTTTATCACCCAGAATTTTAAAAAGCCCCGGCGTTGCTTCGTTGATGAAACCTGCGAAACCCGTGTGATGAATGTAGGCGAGGTCTTCTTTATATGCTTGAACCATCGTTTTATGTCTATCCTATGCTTGCTTGGTTTTTTCGTTTTACGGTTAAGATTTGCGTTGCAGGGCGTCTTTGCCGGTGATGATGCGGGCAATCGAATAAATCGGTTTGCCCTGCGATTCAAAATAGGTGCGCGCCACCAGTTCGCCAATCAGTCCTGCACAGATGAGTTGCAAACCGACAAGCAACAACACGCAACCAAGCAACATCAGTGGCCCGTGGACTTCAAAAAGGTCTGTGCCCCAGAGAATTTTTTTCGCCACCATCACCAGCAGGACAAGGCTTCCGCTAACGATACTCACTAGCCCAAGAGGTCCGAAAAAATGCATCGGGCAGGTAATGTATTTCAGCAAAAAGCGAACCGTCAACAGATCGAACAACACGCGAATGGTGCGCGAAATCCCGTAATGCGATTTGCCATCCGGGCGTTCGATATTTTTGATCGGCACTTCGGTAATCGTCGCGCCATTCCACGAAGCCAGCGCCGGAATAAAGCGGTGCAACTCACCATAGAGTTTTATCTGTTTGATGGTGTCTTTGCGATAGACCTTAAACGTGGTGCCGAAATCATGAATATCGACGCCCGACAGTTTCGCTATCAACCAATTTGCCGCGCGCGAGGGCATCCGCCTCAGCAGAAAATTATCGACGCGACGTTTGCGCCAACCGCTGACAATATCGCAACCGCTTTCCTCGAACACCTCAAGCATCCTGGGGATTTCATACGGGTCATGTTGCAGGTCGCCGTCCATTGCAATAATGATTTCGCCCGCCGCGTAATCAAACCCGGCGGCAAGCGCGCCGGTCTGTCCATAATTGCGTTTCAAACTGATGACCACGACCCGCTCATCCTGTGCGGCAATTTCTTTAAGCAGGTTCAAGGTTTTGTCGGCGCTATGGTCATCGATGAAGATGAATTCCGTCGGTTCCCGGTAACCGCTCATGACTTCATCAAGTCGTTTATACAATTCCGGCACACTCTCTTGTTCGTTATGAAAAGGGATGACGATAGAATATTGGATGAAATGATTGTCTTTTTGAAACATATGATTTTCTCACTTCTACTACGCCTAAGCGCACAATAAAGGTTTCTGGTTTACAAAACCTGCCACTAAATTTGCCCATAATGAAGCAATTCAATCCGATTCGCTTCAAGACAATGTTTGACTGTTGCATCGGTCAAGGCTTCAAACTCCTGCTGACGCTCACGTTTGAGTCGGGTGTGGGCGACTTCCAGTTCCGCATCATAAATTGCCGGATGACACATGAGTTCGGTGACGCCTTCATTCAGTGAATTGATAATCTGGCAAAGTGCTTCACTATCGAGCAGTCCTGTTAAGGTTACGCCGCAAAAATAGTCTGGGGTTTGTAAATTAAATCTTCGCAACACGTTTTTGAATTGCCGCGCCGCAGGGCGCGTCATCAAGGACAGCGCGCCCTGCTTGAAAACCAGTTTACGTCGGTTTCGGGTCAATGCCGTTTTCACAGAGACCCGAGGATTTTCAAAAGGGAAACGCACGATGCGAATGCCAAATTCAGTGGCGACCCGCGCCATCGCTTCACTGACTGTTGGGTGCATGGCTGTGTGTTTGTGGGTGTCGAGATGGGTGGGGCGAATACCTGTTGAAACCAGGCGTTCGACTTGCGCTGCAAATTCACGTTCAATGTCGAGTGGGTTGACTTGCCTGCGGGCGAGTTTAATAACCAGGTCGGTAAGCGTTCGCGGCAAGTTCCCTTCGGTATCGGCTAAAGAAGCCGACTCCGATGAAACCGCTTTACCGCCAACCGCTGTAAGATGACAACCGACACCAAGCATTGGGTGCGCTTGCGCCAAATCGACTGCCTCCTGGAATGCCGCGCCATTTGCCATCAAGGTTGTGCTGGTGAGGATGCCATTCTTAAATGCGCGCACGATGCCTGCGTTGGTGCCGCGGGTAAATCCGAAATCATCTGCATTGACGATTAAGCGTTTCATGATGGGTTGATAGAGACAGTCAATCAGGTAACTATCAGTCGCCGGAGGTTGAAATAAACATACGTCCAGCCGTTCCTCTGTTCAACCTCAATCGGAAGGTGAGATTTGATAGACCTCTGTAGCGGCTACGCCTTGGTAACGGCTTGCCTGTGCCAACGGAAAGTGGGTTTCAACGAAATGAAAGTTGGTTTGATTTTCAAAGTAGATGCGACCTTTTTGCAAAATGACGTAATCAATTTTGCCAGTGGTTAAATCAAATTGCGGTTGCGACATGATTTTTGAGCGCAGGTCACGACGGTTGAATCGCTCAAGGTAATAAGCCACCACGCCGGGAATTTCGCTGGCGATAGTGGCGTTAGGAGGCGCGTGTTCCGCCAGGTAGCGAATGCTTTCGCGCGCCCCGAGGTCATAGAATTCATCATGTGGAAAGAAGTAGCCGATATGGTTTTTGCCGAGCCGGTTGGTGTAAAGCCCCGGATAGGGCAGGGCATAATTGATGGTTAAAAATGCCGGCGTAAGGATGAATATCAATGCTAATGCGCCAGCCGCAAAATAGGTTGCCGGTGGCTGCAAGGGTTTGAAATAGCGATGCAATAATCGCCAGATGGTCATCACGCCGACAGCGGCGACCATATAAATAATCGGCATCAAGGTTAAGGAATAGCGCAGGAATTTTGAGCCGATAACCGACATCGGAATAAACCAGAAAATCAACATCATGCGCAAAAACAGATAACCGCGCGCGACACGGGCATCACCGCGATGCCGGAAAATTTCGATGAGTCCAATGACAAAAGCCACGAGAATCGGCAGCGGCACTTTGACCGCAAGATAAAGAAGATAAAAATACCAGGGATTGCCCAACGGCATGTCTGCCATATCATTGCTGAACAGTTTGTCCATTAAGGCATAGCCATGATGAGTGAGCAAATCTTCACTCGTATAAGCGCGGATATAACGCCAGGTTTGCGGCGAGAAAATCGCCCAGTTGAAAGCCGCAAAGGTGAGCACCAGGCTGGCGAAATATTTCCCCCACATGCGCCCGGTGAGTGGGCGGTTATTACAACGGTTGTAACCGACTAGCGTATAAAACAAGGCATTGAGTCCGATGTAATGCGGAAAATATTTCGAGCCGACCATCATGCCGAAAGCCGCTCCCGCAAGCGCATAGAACTTTTCCTGTCCGGCAATATCTGATGAGAGTCGTTCTTTGGCTTGATGGTAAAAATAGAATCCGAGGAGCATAAAAAAGACGAAGAGGGTGTCTTCTTTGGTGATGCGATTAAACCAGATGGCATTGACCCCGAAAGCCCAGAACAGGGAAGCGATGATGCCGGTTTCAAACCCTAAAAGCGCAGTAGCCAGCAGGAGAATCGGAATCACGGTGAGCGCCCCGAACAGGACATTGGGAAAGCGCAATGCGCTTTCTTCGGAAATCGTCAGTCCCAGTTGCTTGCCCGCCGTTTGATTCCACAGGGAAGCGGTTCGGGTCGAAGCCAGACAGAGCAATTTCATGAGCATCGGATGCTCGGTATTGACTGTGAAATCGCCGCGTTCATAAGCGCGCATGGCGAAAACTTTATTGGTTTCATCTTCGCTGAGTCCGGCGGCGTCCAGTTTATAAACCCGCAAGCCAAAGGCGAGAAGGGTAATGAAGATTGCCAGTAAAATTTTCTTACTTTCAAGCTTTTGAAAAAGCCCTGTGCGGATTTCCTCGGTGGGGTGTTGCAACTCGGCACAACTTACTTCCAGACGTTCTACGGTTTGCATCCTGATTTATCTATGCCTCTACCTTCGTGGGATGATTCAGCCCTTACACGCGTTTCGGCCTTCTTCTCCTGTGCGACATCTGCCCTCTTATAATAAAACAAAAGCCGCTGCTTACTCTAGCAACGGCTGAGATTTTCGGAGGATGGAAAAACTGATGAATTTTGATAAATAAATCGAACGACAATTTTCTGCCCGTTTAAACAACGCGGTTCGTCTGTTGGCTTACCCCAAAGCGAGCAATTTATTTATCAAAGTTCATCAACTAATCGGCTTTTTTGCGAATGAACGCAGGGATGTTCGGATCATCCTGATGGGCTTTGCTGCCGGAATAACTCGAACCCGGTCCACTGCCAAGCGGCCCGGTATGCGGCGATACGGGAACCGTTGAGGTCGCGGCTTTGTCAAAACCCGTAGCGATAACTGTGATTTTGATTTCATCCGTCATCCGCTCATTCACCACCGCGCCGACAATAATATTGGCATCTTCGTGTGCAGCTTCGTGAATGATGTCCATCGCCTCGTAAATTTCAAACAAGGTCATATCGGGACCGCCCGAAATATTAACCAGCACACTCTTCGCGCCTTCGATGGACGCCTCTTCAAGCAAGGGACTCGAAATCGCATTGCGCATGGCTTCGGTGGCGCGGTTATCGCCGCCTGAAACTCCTGTGCCCATCAGCGCGATGCCCATGCCGGACATGGTGGTTTTAACGTCGGCAAAATCGACGTTAATCAACCCCGGCACGGTAATGATGTCCGAGATGCCCTGTACACCTTGACGCAAGACGTCGTCTGCGAGTTTGAAGGCTTCGAGAAAGGGAGTATTTTTCGAGACCGCGCCAAGCAACCGGTCATTGGGAATAGTAATGACCGTATCCACGCAATCGCGTAATTCATTAAGTCCCTGTTCGGCTTGACGCTGACGCCGACGCCCTTCAAAGCGGAAAGGTTTGGTCACCACGGCGACGGTCAAAGCGCCCAGTTCGCTGGCGAGACTCGCTAAAATCGGTGCGGCTCCGGTTCCGGTGCCGCCGCCAAGACCTGCGGTGATGAAAACCATGTCTGAGCCTTCGAGCACCTCGATGATTTTTTCGGTATCTTCGAGGGCAGATTTGCGCCCGACTTCGGGGTCGCCACCGGCGCCCAATCCTCTGGTGAGTTTTTCACCGATTTGAATTTTGATGGAAGCCTTGGAACTTTTCAGTGCTTGAAGATCCGTATTGGCAACCAGGAATTCCACTCCTTCGATGCCGGCTTCGATCATTCGGTTAACTGCATTACCCCCGCCACCGCCTACGCCTATAACTTTTATCTTGGCTCCGTTGGCAGGCTGGTCCATTTCATCAAACAGGATCGTTTTGGTCTCTTTCTTATCGTCTGCTCCTGTCATGGGTGCCTCCTGCAATTAATAAATCAACGATTGGTTGAAGGGATTCTCTTAAGGGGAAAGAGAATTTCAAAATTTCTATGGTATGAACTACCCGCTTGATTGTTTCCTGCATGAATTTTTATTACACCTTCATGATATTTAATTTGGGACGAAAGCGCGTTTCATCGCGCCTCAAATAATAGGTACTGAACTTGAAGCGTCCGTTAGGGAATCGGGGGCTCACGCGCAACGCTTGTGAGAAGGGCACTCTTATTCTAATACAATATCTTGTAGCCACAACCGCTTAAAGCACTCGGCATAGTATCACAGACGTTTTACCGTCACAACTTTTTTTCTGACAAATTTCGGCGATTCAATAAAAATTTTTTACTTGAATCGTCCAAACAGGTTACTCCAGAAATTGCCGCGTCGCGGAATACTTTCTTTAAGCGAATGCAGCCCTTTTTGGTTGACCTGTTTGTGAAACCCATAAACCAGCGTGCCAATCGCCGTCGCATACGCCGGACTGTCCAGGTCGCTCGTCAAGCCACCGATAATATGCGGAATGCCGTGACGCGCCGGAAGGTCTAAAATCTGTTCAGCCATTTCGACCGTGCCATCCATTAACGCGCCGCCGCCGGTTATCACTACGCTCGATAACACCTGTTGCTCGAACCCCGCGCGTTTGATTTCATCTGCCGCCAGTCCGAAAATCTCTTCAGCGCGTGGCTGCAAAATCTCACATAGAATTTGCCGGCTCAACATACGCGGCGGTCTGCCACCCACCGACGGAACCTCAACCATGCGCCCGCGTTCGTGCTCCGGCATCAGCAGCGCAAAGGCGCATCCTTCACTGCGTTTGATTTTTTCTGCCTCCGGCACAGGCGTGCGGAGTCCCACGGCAATATCATTAGTTAAATGATTGCCGCCCATTTCAAAGACCGCAGTGTGGCGCACAGCATCGCGATAGATGATGGTCAAATTGGTAATATCCGCGCCAATGTCCAAAACCGCCGCGCCGTACTCTTTTTCATCATTGGTTAAGGTGGCTTCCGTGCAGGCGACATGGTTGATGGTGGTGTCAACCACTTCCATACCGGCGCGATTGATGGCGGTGATGACATTTTGTCTGGCGGTAATCGGTGAGGTGACCACATGAACTGCCGCCTCCAGACGCATACCGAGAAAACCGACGGGATTGCCGATGCCGTCTTGCCCGTCAACGATAAACTCTTGGGGTAAGACATCAATGATTTCCCGGTCGGTCGGTACGCTGATGGCTTTTGCCTGTTCGATGACCCGATAAACATCGTCTTCTTCGATTTCGCGATTGCGGCGACTGATGGCAATGAGTCCGCGAGAATTGACACCGCGTAACTGCGCGCCGCCGATGTTGGCATAAGTACGTTCGACCATTACGCCGGACATGGCTTCGGCTTCTTCGACTGCATGTTTGATGGCATCAGCCGTCGCCTCAATATTGACGACGACGCCTTTGCGAACCCCACGCGAAGGCGCGCGCCCAATCCCTGTGACTTCCAGTTCATCATTATCGTTTACTTCACCGATGACCAGACGCACTTCGGTTGTGCCGATGTCTAACGCTGAAATATGTCTTTGCCCTTTTGTCATTGTAATCCTCCGGTTATTTCTTTTTGCCGGGGGCTTGCTTGGTGGCTTGAGTCGGGCGATTTGCAGCCGTTACGGCGGTCTTCAAAGGTTTCGCAGAAGCTTTCGCTGTTTGAGCTTTAACTGGTTTCGCGGATTCGGGTTTTTTTGGCGTTTTAGCTTCGGCTTTCTTCTGAACTGCCGGTTCAGGATTGTCCTGAACATTCGCTACTTGTTTGGATGTTCCTGCATCTTTCTCTTTCGCGATGATTGGCGAGGAAAAACTGAACACCGTACGTCCGGGCTTGGACGCATCAATCGAACTGATTTTATCGGCGTTTTCAATGAGCCGTTCCGCGTCCTGTACGCGGGAACGGCTGAGAACCTGAGTATCCTGATCTTTGATGGCTTGCAAAATTTGCAAAGCGGTTTCAAAGCGGTTACGGAAATCATCATTGCCTAGTATGACTTTAACGGGAAAATTAACCGGCGAAGCGGGCAAGATGGTCGAGGTGACCAAATTGACCTTTACATAATTGGGGTTTTGCAAATCCACTTCATTAATCAATTCCCACAATGAATTTTTGGCGCTCAGGGCTTTTTCAATTTCTTTATAGACGGCAATCCGTTCGCGATTTTCGGCAAGCGCGATAGGCGATAAATTGCCGCCTTCATTGAGTCCAATGACCGTGGGCGGCGCTTTATGAATATCTGCCTCTTTGGTTGACGCGGCAGCTTTGGCGTCAAAAAATTCGCCGAGTTCCAGACCCTCAATATCAAACCAGACCAGGTTACCGGAATCGCGTCGCGCCAATACCGCGGGTTGGCGTTCATTTACGTTAATCTGAATTTTATCCGGCAAGACGCGCGCTACCCAGGCTTCGCGCACTCGTTGCAGGGTGAGAATTTTTTGCCGGATGGTGTTGAGGTCAACATCCATCAAACGCGATTTGCCAATCAAACGCCGCACCATTATTTCAATATCGGAACGCACGGCGGGGCTGGCTTCGGCGACTTCGATTTGTTTGACCTCAAATAGTCGGGAAGCGGTGAAAAGTTTGTAAGCGATAAATAAAAGGATAAAGGCAAAAATTACGGCAATCGGTTTCGCATAGGTTTTGATGAGGTCAAAGAGATAGTCAACATCAATCTGGAAACCTTTTGCAGTCGGTTTTGATTTTTTTTGCGTAGTACGCGGCGCAATAACTTGTGCGCGCGTCCGGGATTGAGATAATGCCAAGATGAAACCTCTGTCTTGAGGATTCAGGATTCGGGGTTCAGGATTCAGATTAGAGTACGGGGCTGTACTTCTGAATCCTCAATCCTCAATCCTCAATCCTAATTCAAAATTCTTAGCAACTCATCTCCTGCTTGATATACGTTGCCAGCGCCAAGTGTAAGAATTAAATCGCCGGGCTGTGCGATTTCCTTTAGTTTATGCGCTGCACCTGCCAGTTGTCCAATGTACTCGACGTGTCTATGCCCAAAACGCTCAATTTTTTCTGCAAGCGTCTGAGCCGTAATTCCTTCAATCGGGTCTTCGCTGGCGGCATAAATATCCGTGACCAGCAAAACATCTGCGCCATAAAATGACCGCGCAAAGTCTTCGAGCAAATCGCGGGTGCGGGTATAACGATGCGGTTGAAATAACACTACGACACGGCGACCGCCGGTGCGCGCCGCTTCCAGTGTCGCTTTGATTTCCGTCGGATGATGACCGTAATCATCAACCACCAGAATTTCATGGGCTTCGCCTTTAAATTGAAAGCGCCGTTCAGCGCCGCCAAATTCACCGAGTGCTTCGACAATTTGCTCGAACTCAAGATTCAAATCCAAACCGACAGCGATTGCCGCAAGCGAATTGTAGACATTGTGTCTGCCGGGCACTTTCAGGCGCATGGTGCCTAAGTCTTTGCCGAAAGCCCGAACCGTGAATTCGGAACCGAAACTTTTATGGGTTTGAATATTCCACGCCGAAACATCTGCCTGTGCCGCGAGTCCATAAGTGACGATGCGCCGGGAAATTTCCGGCAAAATCGCCTGCACATTCGCATCATCGAGACATAAAACATTCGTCCCGTAAAACGGCACGCGATTGGTAAAATCCGTGAAGCATTTTTTTATCTGTTCAATGCCGCCGGTGAAAAAATCCAGATGGTCGGCATCAATATTCGTTAGCACGGTAATCGTTGGTGTGAGCAGCAGCAACGAGCCATCCGATTCATCGGCTTCGACGACGATATATTCGCCTTTGCCAATGCGCGCATTCGAGCCAAGCGAGGCGACGCGACCGCCGACCACCACCGTCGGGTCGAGTTCGGTGTTATGCAACACGTGAGCAATCATCGACGTGGTTGTGGTTTTGCCATGCGTTCCGG
The DNA here is from genome assembly GCA_040754075.1 of Acidobacteriota bacterium. Taxonomy (NCBI): domain Bacteria; kingdom Pseudomonadati; phylum Acidobacteriota; species Acidobacteriota bacterium. Next base: position 25,701 of record JBFMDH010000040.1, on the reverse strand, counting down.
CAATGGCGATGCCGTAACGATAGAGGCGCATTAACTCTTTCAACATCTCTGCGCGTTGAATGACGGGAATCTGTCGTTGACGTGCAGCGACGACTTCAGGATTATCCTGACGAATCGCTGATGAGGTTACCACTACGTCCGCGCCTGTGATGTGGTCGGCGCTATGACCTTCCCAGATAGTTGCGCCCATCTTTTCCAATCGCTCGGTAATCGCCGAGCGTTTGGCGTCACTGCCGGTAATGCGAAAATTTGCCGCAAGGGCGAGCAACACCTCTGCGATGCCGCTCATCCCGATGCCGCCGATGCCTACGAAATGAATGTGTCTGACGCTTCTAAAAAACATTCCTGTTGGTCCTTTGTCATTAGTCATTGGTCATTGGTTTTCAGAAGGCGCGCCAATTGATCGTAAATACGCATTGAGTTTTGGCGATACCTCACTGATGATTGGCTTGAGGCTGTTGATTTGCGCATCGTTGAGAAGGTGCCGTTTATAAGCGCGCCTTAGCCAATGCCTGGTTTCGTATAAAGAGCCGCGCGCCACTCTGACGAAACGACGATTATCTTGATAACTGCCTCTGCCGGTTCCTTCGGCAATATTGGCACCGATGCTGTCGGCAGCCTTAACGATTTGTTTGCCTACCGTGTCTTTGGCAAATAAATCCCACTGCGTGACTATTTCCCAAATGTCGTCAGCCAATCTTTCAGATAATTTATACACTTGTAAATTTTCAAAGCTGGTACTCATCATCGTACTCCTTTTTTACAAATGACTAATGACCAATAACCGATAAAGCTAAATCAACCGTGCGCTGAGCCGCGTCCGCGCGTCCGAGTGCGCGACTCGCGGCTTCCATCTTATCAATCTCTGCCGGAGTTTCAATCAAACGCAGTAATTCTTCAGCGAGTTTTTCCGGTGACAGGTTTTTTTGCAAAATCATTCGACCCGCGCCCGCTCGTTCAAATGCCTCGGCGTTTTTGCGTTGATGGTCATCGGCGGCAAACGGGAAGGGAATGAAGATTGCCGCTTTGCCTGCCGCTGCCACTTCCGCTGCTGTGGTCGCGCCCGAACGACAAATCAACACATCGGCATTGGCGAATTGTTTCGCCATATCGTGAATGAACGGTCGGACATCGGCATCGCTAAAGCCCGCTTCAATGTAGCCCTGTTTGACCATCTCAAAATCCTTTTCGCCGGTTTGATGAGTAATTGCCAGTTGCGCTTTTTTTGCCGCAAGCAAAGGCAACGCTGCAACCATCGCCGTATTGATGGCGCGCGCCCCTTGACTGCCGCCAAAAATCAGAAGGTGAAGCCGTTCACCGCGCGTTTTCTTGGGAATTTGCGCGAAATCGCTGCGCACAGGATTGCCCGTGACCTCACCTTTGCCGCGACAATAAGCTTTCGCTTCGTCAAATGACAGCGCCGCCGCGTCAACGAAGCGCGCCAGCACGCGATTGGTAAAACCGGGCATGGCGTTTGGTTCAACAATCATCGTCGGGATGCGCGACAACGCCGCCATCAGTAGTGTCGGACCTGCCGAATAGCCACCAACGCCGATGACCACATCGGGTTTGAAGCGGCGCAAAATCTTTAATGCCGTTACGAAACTGAGCGGCAATTGAAACATGGTCTTGAGGCGCTCGCCCGTTGATACATTTTTCAACGCGCCGACTTGAATCATCTCAAGTTTGAAGCCTTCGCGGGGAACGATTTTCGATTCCAGTCCGCGCGGCGTTCCAACGAATAAAATCTCAGCATCGCCATCGCGCCGTTTCAATTCATGGGCAATCGCTATGCCCGGATAAATGTGCCCGCCGGTTCCACCTGCCGCAATGATGATTCTCATACTTCACCATTGCGGATTGCGGATTGCGGATTGCGGAATTTTTTTCTCATCGTTTGCCACCTCTGGCTGTGCTGATTGATGAAACAATGATAGCAAGCATCTGTTTTCCTTCATCCATGAGGTTGGTAATTCGCTGTTCTTTAACCAGGTTTGCGTCAATTAACAGTTCCATCCAATACACCGACTCATCCGTCTCTTCTTCAACGATTCCCATTTTGCTATGAAATCGGCTTTGGACTTGGCTCTACAAGATGCGCGGTAATTTGCTCCGACGGAGTGCCGCATCTCAGTAATTGCCTGCCAACCACCTCAGATGTCCGGCTTTTGGATAAGTTTTCAACCAGTTTGATGATTCGTAACCCGTAAAGCTTAGTTCTTGTTTTCATCTCCTCTGAATTCATCTTTTCTCCAAAGCCAAATGATATTAGCTGGCAATCAGAAAAGTGATGAAAGGGTTTTCTAATCTCTCAGGGGTTAGTTCCCCGCAGCGTGCTGCGAAAGAGTTTCCGCTAGACGAATACCACGCAGCTTGCTGTGCGGAGATTCATTCAATCCGCAATTCGCAATCCGCAATCCGCAATTCTCAAGCTCCTTCGTGTTTCGATATATTCAACAAAATTCCACAGGCTGCCAGGGTAATCGCCAGCGATGAACCGCCCGCGCTGATAAACGGCAACGGAATCCCTTTGGTCGGCACCAGTGAAAGCGCCACGCTGATATTAAAGAATGCCTGTGCGGTAATCAAAACCGTGAGTCCCGTGCCTAACAGATTTCCGAAGCGGTCAGGCGCATGACGCGCCGCTTTAAAACCGCGCCACGCAAATGCGCCAAAGGCTGCGACCAAGGCGATGGAGCCAATCAAACCGAGTTCTTCGCCAATGACCCCGAATATAAAATCGGCGTGCGGCGACGGCAAAAAAAATAGTTTCTGTTTGCCCTGCGAATAACCCAGTCCGTTGATGCCCCCGCTGCCGACCGCGATTAACGATTGTACGACCTGATAACTTGAGGTCTGTTCATTTTTCCAGGGATTTAGAAAATCCAGCAGCCTTTGTAAACGCCAGGGAACAAATACCAGCATACCGACAAGTGCGGGAACCACCGGAATAGCAAGCGTCGCCAGATGACGAATCGGCACACACGCTTGATACAAAACCACAGCAAAGGTGATGAAAATCATGAGCGCGGTTCCCAGGTCAGGTTGCGCGCCAATCAAGCCGACAATCAGCAAAGTGGTAACCGCTGTCGGGATGAAAACTTTTTTGTAATCCTCAACCCGGTTCGCATATTTTTCCAGGTAGTACGCCAAAAAGGCTACCAGAGCCAGTTTCGCGACTTCCGAGGGTTGCAGGGAAAAGCCTTTGAATAAAATCCAGCGATGCGCATTGTTGACTTTGGGAAAGAAGAAGACGGCGCATAGCAGGACAATCGTCATGTAGAGCGCAAAGAGAATGAAGGCGCGTTTTTTATAAAGCCGGTAATCGATTTTCATGGTCATCGCCATGCCGAACAAACCCACAACTGCCCACATCCCTTGTCTGACAAAAAAGTGAAACTGGTCGTTGTGCAATTTATCGGCAAGCATTGCCGATGCGCTGTAGACCATCAATAAACCGAAGACGGTAAGCCCCAGAACGATTGCCAGTAAAATTTTATCAATCGGTACTTCACGGGTTTTCGTTGAAGGTTGATTCTTCCATAAAGATAGCTGTTTGCTTTCTCTGCGAACGGTTCCAGTATAAGTCGCCATAATGAATTTTTCGTTTTCTGCTTTTAGTTTTTCAGCCGATTCCTGCCGACTGATAATTGATGGGGCTTAGGTGATTGTTACTTTAAAGCATGGACTGCTGCTTTGAACACCTGTCCGCGATGTTCGTAGTTATCGAACATATCGAAACTGGCGCACGCTGGCGCGAGCAACACAATGTCGCCCGCGTTTGCCGCTTGCATAGATTTTTGCACCGCGTCGGTCATTGAAACCGCGCAAGTCATCGGGCGCGTGTCGGCAAGTTGCGCGGCGATTTTTTCACTTGCCGCGCCGATTAAAATAATCTGTTTGACCCGTTCGCGAATGAGCGGCGCAAGCACCGTGTAATCACTGCCTTTATCTTTGCCGCCGAGTATGACAATGACGTTGCGCTCAAACGCCTCAAGCGATTTCACCGTCGAATCGACATTGGTGGCTTTCGAGTCGTTATAAAATTTCACGCCGCCGATTTCGGCTACGAATTCAATGCGATGTTCGACGCCTCTGAAATTGCGAATCACTTGGCGCAGCGCTTCAAGTTGTTCAGGTTTGGTTTGCATCGCGCAAAAGACCGCCGCAAATGCCGCCATGATATTTTCAATGTTGTGCATTCCCGGCACTTGAATTTCACCGGCGCGCATGACTTCGGTTGCGCTTCGGTCATCGGTGAGAAGCGTTGAATAAATTCGCCCGTCGCGCAGAAAAATTTGCGCGGTTGATGAATCCGCTTTCGTGCTGAAAAAAACTTTTTGCGACGGGATGCCAAGCCTATTCACCATTTCAACCACCGGCGCATTATCCAAATTCAACACCGCGAAATCCGCAGCCAGTTGATTTTTGAAAATCCGATGTTTCGCTTGCACATAATTTTCAAATGTTCCATGTCGGTCTAAATGGTCAGGAGTAATATTGGTCATTACCGCGACCTGGACACGCAAACTGTCAATGGTTTCGAGCTGAAAACTCGAAAGCTCTGCAACCGTCCAGGTATCATCGGTGGATTGTTCCACCAACCCGGTGAGCGCCGCGCCGATGTTGCCGCCGACAATCACCTGTGCGCCCGCCGCTTTCATCAATTCGCCAATCAATGTTGTGGTTGTCGTCTTGCCATTCGAGCCGGTTACGCCAATCATTCGCCCGCGCAGGAAACGCCCGGCAAGTTCCGGTTCGCTGATGATTTCAACGCCCGCCTGGTTTGCCCGTTGCAGCGGCACAAGGTCTGCGGGCACGCCGGGACTTAGGACAATCAAATCCGCATTCACAAACAGGTCTTCCGGGTGTCCGCCGAAAACCACTCGCACGCCGAGGCGTTCAAGCGCAGTGATTTCCATAGCCAAAGGCGAATCGGGTTTGACCAAATCACTTTCAGCTTTGTAATCATTGGCGGTCACAACTGCGCCGCGCGCGGCAAGTAGTCGCGCTGCCGCTACGCCGCTTCGCGCAATACCAACAACGAGAATTTTTTTGCCAGTAATGTTCATTCAATGTTTTGTACTTCGTGCTTTGTACTTTGTGCTTGCAATGCACAAAACACTACCGGAGTTTCAAAGTCGAAAGACTGAGCAATGCCAGAAGAATCGCTACAATCAAAAAGCGAAAAACAATTTTCGGTTCCATGCGTTTCGAGAGTTCCGGCGGATACATCAACTCGAAATGATGGTGAATCGGCGTCATCTTGAAGATACGTTTTTTGAGCAGCTTGAATGAGGCGACCTGCAACATCACCGATAACGCTTCCATGACAAACACCCCACCGATGATGACCAGCAGAAATTCCTGTTTGATTAAAACGGCAATTGCGCCGATGGCGCCGCCTATCCCTAGCGCGCCCACATCGCCCATAAACACTTCGGCGGGCGGCGCGTTGAACCATAAAAAGCCGAGACTCGCGCCGGTAAGCGCCGCGCAAAAAATGGTCAACTCATGCACCTGTGGTTGATGAACCAAATCAAGATATTCAGCGAAAACTTTGTGCCCCGTGACGTAAGTAAAACCGGTGAGTGTGGCAGCGGTAATCATGGTCACGGAAATCGCCAAGCCGTCGAGTCCATCAGTTAAATTGACCGCATTTGAAAAACCGACGATGACCAGCGGCGCAAAGATCAACAGATAAATCGGCCACCATAACAAAATAGCTTTTTTGATAAACGGAAAACTGAGTTCGGTGCTGTAGGTTGTCAAATATTTCAACGCCAGCGCAAACACAAAGGCGATGGCGAATTGCAAAGCCAGTTTCTGTTTTCCGGTGAGTCCGAGGTTCTGTTTCTTTTTAATTTTCGAGTAATCATCGGCAAATCCGATGGCGGCATATGCCAGCGTCGTTAAAACCACAATCCAGACATAAGCGACCGAGAGATTCGACCACAACAGCGTGGAAACCGTAATCGCCACCATAATCAGCACCCCGCCCATCGTTGGCGTGCCTTTTTTCGAGTGGTGGGTTTGTGGTCCTTCTTCGCGAATGTATTGTCCGAAATTCAACCGCTTGAGCATATTGATCATTCGCCGTCCGAACAGCAGGCTAATCAAAATCGCGGTTATCGCCGCCATTGCGGTGCGAAAGGTCACTTGATCGAACACCCGCAACCACGACAGACTGCTGTGCACGTCATTGAAATATTTCAGGTAGTAGAACATTGTCTCCTCAGGATTCAGGATTCAGGATTCAGGATTCAGAATAAAGAAACGAGGAAGGCGGAACGATGAACGATGAACAATTCAATCATTCTTGCAGTTCATCCTTCATCGTTCATACTTCATACTTCGTCTTATTCTGACTTCCGGCTTCTGACTCCTGACTTCTTTTTTTCATTCTTTCAACTACTACTTCGGTTTTTACGCCGCGCGAACCTTTGACGAGGATGAGGTCTGAGGCTCGCGCCTGGGTTGCTAAAAATTCTCCGGCTTCGGCGGGTGTTGCAAAAAAACGCGCCGCTGTTGCTGCCATTCCCGCAGCCCGCGCGCCTTCGATTAACTGTTCAGCGAGTCCGCGAACTCCCAAAAGTAAATCCACTCCAAGCGCCGCAATTTTTTGCCCGACTTCAAAATGTAGTTCTGCTCCGCGTTCGCCGAGTTCGAGCATTTCACCGGCAACGACAATTTTTCGTGAGTAGCCTTGCGTTGCACAAAGTGTCGTCACCATTTCAATCAACGCGCGCGGATTGGAATTATAGGAATCGTCAATCACCGTGTAGCCTTCGGCAAAACGTAACACTTCGCCGCGCATCTTCGGCGCGGTGATTGCCGCAAATGCCGCAGCGATTTTTTCCAGTGGGACTTGATAAAAATCGCCGACCGTTGCTGCGGCAAGCGCATTGTAGAGATTGTGCTTGCCGACAAGCGCCAGCCGCGTGTTGATTTCGCCGCCTGGTGTGACGAGTAAAAATTCTGTGCCACTGAGACCATCCGATTTAATATCTTTCGCCATCACATCGGCTTTTTGTTCAATGCCATAAGTGCGAACCCGAAGGTCATCGCGCAACGCGCGCATCCGCGCAACGCGCGAGTCGTCCATATTCAATAGTGCTGCGCCGCCCGCTTTCGTGCCTTGCACCAGTTCGGCTTTGGCATTTGCAATGGCGTCGATGGAATCGAAAAATTCCAGATGCACGGCGGCGACATTGGTGATGACTACAGCATCGGGTGGCGCAATGTGTGTGAGTTCCGCGAGTTCGCCCGCGTGATTCATGCCCATCTCGAACACGCCGAAATCGAAATCATCGGCGTGCTGTCCATCGCTTTCCATCTTGAGTATCGAAAGCGGCAGACCAATCGCGTTATTGAAATTGCCCTGGGTTTTAATGACCTGACCGACCTCAGAAAGCACCGCTGCGATTAAATCTTTGGTGGTGGTTTTGCCGGCGCTTCCGGTAACCGCGACCAACTGCCCGCGCCAGTTGGTGACCAGGTGATTTGCCAGCGTCTGCAATGCCGCGAGCGTATCGTCAACGAATATCAACAATCCTGAATCCTGAATCCTGAATCCCGAATCCCTGTTGATTACCGCAGCGATTGCGCCTTTTTGTAAAACCTCGGCGACGAAATTATGACCGTCGTGATTTTCGCCTTTGATGGCAAAGAATAAATCGCCTGCGCGAATGGTGCGCGAATCAATCGAATAACCGAGCGGTTCTTGTGCGGTAAATTTTTCAGCGACCGTTTCATCATTTAGGTTCGCGTTTATACTTTTTATTATTTCGCTGAGTTTCATTCGGTAATCTTTAAATGCCAGAGGTGTTGTAATCATCACCCGCCCGCTATTGCAGGCGGTACTGACAAGGTTTAGTTTTTCAACCGTTGTTGCAGGGCTTGGCGCGCAACTTCCAGGTCGCTGAAATGAATCGTCTGGTCTTTGAGGATTTGATAATCTTCGTGACCTTTACCGGCAATGACGACCAAATCGCCATCGCGCGCTTCATTTACGGCTGCGAAAATCGCTTTGCGGCGGTCAGCGAGTTTTTCGTAAGGCTTGCCCGCTTTCTCTAAACCGACTTCAATGTCCGCGATAATCGCCAGCGGGTCTTCGCTGCGCGGATTATCGGAAGTCACTATCACCACATCGCTCAAGCGGGCGGCGACTTCGCCCATAATCGGGCGTTTGGTTTTATCCCGGTCGCCGCCGCAGCCGAAAACCGTGATGACGCGACCCCTATTGCCGACCACTTCACGCGCCGTTTGCAAAACATTTTTCAATGCGTCATCAGTGTGCGCGTAATCGACGATGACTGCAAACCCAAGTTGGGTGGTTTCTTCTAAACCCACCTGTTCAAATCGCCCGGCTACGGTTTGGCAATTCACGATACCTGCGGCAATCGCCCGCAAATCAAATCCCAGAGCCATTCCTGTGGCGATGCTTGCCAGAATATTGTAAACGTGCGGACGCCCGACAAGCGTAGATTCAATATTGATTTGCCCTGTGGGAGTGGTGACGATGAAGGACAATCCGTTGGCGCTCAAATTGAATTCATCGGTTCGCACATCAGCATTTTCGCTGAAACCATAAGTGATGATTTTGCCTTTTGCGGTGTGCAAAAGTTTGCGCCCATACTCATCATCAATATTAATTACCGAAGCTCTGGGCGTAAGTCCCAACGCGCCATTGAATAATTTTTCTTTGGCGGCGAAATAACTTTCCATGGTTTTGTGGTAATCGAGATGGTCGCGGGTGAGATTGGTAAACACCGCAGCGGCAAGTTGCAAATGGTCTGCGCGATGCAACTCGATGGCATGTGAAGAAATTTCCATGACCGCCGATTGACAGTTGGCATCTACGGCTTGCGCGAGCATTCGTTGAATATCTGCGGCTTCGGGCGTCGTATGTTTCGCGGTTTCGCTGTAATCGCCGATGCGATGTTTGATGGTGCCAAACATCGCCGAGGTGATTTCAGCAGCGCGAATGATGGAATCGACCAGATGCGCAGTGGTGGTTTTGCCATTGGTTCCGGTGATGCCTACGACTTTGATTTTTTGTGAAGGGAAATCATAAACCGCAGCGGCAGCAGCAGCGAGCGCCACGCGGGCATTCGCAACTTGAATCCATGCCGGAGCGATGGCATTGGCATCGGCGGGTTGTTCGGAAATGACTGCGACTGCGCCTTGTTCGACAACTTGTGGGATGAAATTATGGGCGTCGATTTTTTCGCCGCGAATCGCTACAAAAACCGTTCCTGTGGTGCAGGCGCGAGAATCGCGCGTAACGTTTGTGGCTTCGGCTTCAAGGTTGCCGGTTGCGGCGATGGCGTTTATCTGTTTGGCTAATTCGATTAATTTCACGTGGTTTTTCTGGGCTTTTCGGTAATTTTTAGTTTCTATAAAAACGCCAATAGAGCAAACCCGGCGTTTGCTCTATCAGTCGCTTGAATTTTGTTTAAATGGTTCATCGTGTTTTGGCGACGGCGCGAGAGGCGCTTTTATTCGGTTGTTTGTTTGGCGGACTCGCAGCCGGTTTCGTTTGCGCTTTTACGGTCGGCGATTTGTTTTTATTCGATGGCGTCCGACTGTTTTTATCCGCCGCTTTCGTCAGTTGAACGCGACAGATGGCTGCGCGACTGACATAACTTCCGGCGGGCGGACTTTGCGAAGTGATGAGTCCTTCGCCGCTCGCCTGAATTTTCAAGCCGCGAGTTGACGCCATCGCCATCGCTTCACGAAGACCTCGCCCGCGCATATCCGGGACGACGATGGTATCACGGCTGGCGGGTTTGTCTTTATTGGTTTTGTTGATTTCAGTTTTCACAACCTCGGCATTGGAAGCCATCTCCGGCGATTTGGTTGGCGCAGGCTCAGAAATTTCTTCACCGGTGGTATTTTCTGCAACTACCGGCACATTGCCTGCGGACATCTGATTGATGTCATAGGTCTGGTAATTGCCTGCGACAAATTTTGCTGCCGGGTCGTTTTCAGGCGAGATGCCTAATACATTGAGCGCGTGAGAAATGGCGCGCGCGAAAATTGGCGCGGCGACTTCGCCACCGTGATGCTCGCCAAGCGGTTCATCAATCGAAACGATGCAAACGATTTCGGGATTGGCGACCGGCGCAAACCCTGCAAACGACGCGACATATTTTTCATTGGAATAACGCCCGTTTTTGCCAACTTTTTGTGCGGTGCCGGTTTTTCCGGCGACGCTGTAACCTTCCAGTTGGGCAGCCCGTGCGGTGCCGCGCAGCACCACACCTTCAAGCATGAATTTCAAGGTTTCAGCCGTCTGTTGGCTGATGACTCTGCGAGTTTCGATTTGCGGTTCGCTGATAATTGCGCCCGATGCGTCAGTGATGCTTTGCACAAGATGCGGCTGCACCCAAACGCCGCCGTTGGCAATGCAGGCAAATGCTGCGACCGCCTGCACAGCGGTGACGCCGATTTCATGTCCCATTGGAATCGAGCCAATGGATGTCGCATTCCATTTCTTCACATCACGAATGGCGCCTCTTGATTCGGCAGGCAGTTCGACATTGGTTTTTTTGCCGAAACCGAAAGCGTCAATGTAATGCGCCAGTCGTTCATTGCCCAATTGTTGCCCGATTTTGATGGCAGCGACATTCGAGGATTTTGCCAGAGCCTGCGCGGCGCTTAACTCGCCATAATTATTATCGTGAATGACGCGACCAGCGATGGTGATTTGTCCATTGCCGCAGTAGATGCGAGTATCCGGGCGGATCAGCTTTTCTTCGAGGGCGCCTGCATAAGGGACGATTTTGAAAATCGAACCCGGCTCGAAATAGGTTTCAACCGCGCGATTCCGCCGGTCTTCGGCATCGGAGCTGGCAAGTTTATTTGGGTCAAATGTCGGATAGCTTGCCATCGCCAGAATTTCGCCGGTCTGCGGTCGCATCATCACCAGCGTCCCACCTTTGGCGCGACTTTTGCGGATGCCCTCGGCAAGCGCAATCTCCGCATAATGCTGAACCATTGCATCAATGGTTAATTTGATATTCGCGCCGGGAATCGATTCTTCGATGTTGTGTGAATAAGACCGCTTTAAAGCATCGCGATTGATAACCAGACGTCCATCCTGTCCGCGAATCTGTTTATCGTAAAACCGCTCGATGCCGCTTAACCCGTTTTCATCAACATCAACGAAACCGAGTATGTGGGCAGCGGTTTGCCCGTTCAGATAAAAGCGCTTGCGTTCGGGGATGAATTGCAAGCCGTTGAGATTCAGTGCCTCAAGTTGGCTGACTTCCGTGTCATTCAGATTGCGTTTAATGACCACGAGCGCATTGTCTGCGGATTTCAGACGTTTAAAAATATCATCGGTCTCTTTGTTTAAAATTTTACCGAGCCGCGCAGCAACCGGTTTGAGGTCGCCGACCAGACTCGGATTGACATACAGCGATTTGACTTCGGACGTACAGGCAAGTTCCGTATCATTACGGTCTAAAATTTTGCCGCGCGTCGGGGTGATGGCTACCGAAATGCGTTGTTGTCGATCAGCGCGGGCGCTGAGAAAGTTGTAATCTTTGACCTGCAACCAGACTAAACGGGCGCAGATAGCGATGAGCCAGAATGCCAGAAAACTATGAACGATTTTGCTTCTTCTCTCGGAAGTTTTGGTAGCGGATAACATCTTCAGACCTCTACGTGATTTTTCTGTTTCAGTACATGATTAGGGGATTTCGAGGTTTGCAAATATTTTTAAAAGGCAGAGCGAATCGATTAATTGATCGGTCTGCGAATTTGTGATGCCTGAGATTGCGGTCGTATCAATCCAAGCTTGAGCGCGCGCCTCTCCATTTCTATCGGCGAGGTGATGCGTTTGTATTCAAGTTCCAGAACGCTCTGTTTTTCTTCGAGTTTTTCCTCTTTTTTACGGAGTTTTTCGCCTTTGAAACCGAGCGAAACGGCTTCAAAATGTTGTTGCGCGCTGATCACAAAACCGCAACAAATTAAAACTCCTACAATTGTAAAGACCGTAAACCAGACAAACGCGCGGTTGCTCACTGGTCTTTTTATACTCGAATTGTTTATTGGCTTATGCGGAATGAAACGACTGGTCATACTTCTTTTGCCTCAATGTGAAGTAAGGTAGAGAACTTTCAGAGTCGTATGAAATGACCGGAGTAGTCCAGGTATTCCTCAACCTGAAAAGTTTTCCTGCGTACCAACTTGATTTTAGGGCTTAAAGAAAAAATTCAGCCTAGAGGCGTTCGCATACGCGAAGTGAAGCACTGCGAGAACGCGGATTGCGCATGATTTCGACATCATCGGGGCGTATGGGCTTGCGGGTCAGGATACGCACCCGCAAACTTGCGCCACAAACTTTGCACAACACCGCGTCTTTCGATTTTTCAATCGCTTGCCTCTCCGTCGCCAGCCTGTGAAGTTTATCTTCACACAAACACCGACCGGATTCGCGTTGAAAACTCCGTTTGACGATGCGGTCTTCCAGCGAATGGAACGAAATAATCGCAAGCCGCCCGCCGCTGGCTAAAAGCGAAATGGAAGAAGGGATGAAGTTCTCCAGAACAGTTAATTCATTATTGACGGCAATGCGCAGTGCCTGAAAGGTGCGCGTTGCCGGATGAATGCGCCAGTGACCTTTTATATTTAAGGCGCGAATCGTTAAATCCGCCAGTTGCCTGGTGGTAACGATTGGCTCACGCGCACGTTCCTTGACAATGCGACGGGCAATCTTTCTTGCGCCGCGCTCTTCGCCATATTCAAATATCAAATCCGCCAGTTCCGCTTCGGATAATTCGGCAAGCAAATCGGCGGCGGTTCGCGGTTCACGTCTATCCATTCGCATATCAAGCGGGGCATCGGCGGCAAAACTGAACCCACGCTCCCCGCTATCGAACTGCAATGATGAGACGCCCAAATCCGCGAGCAGTCCTTGAACCGCTTCAATGCCGAAATTTCTTAAAACCTCTGCAACCTCTTTAAAGTTTGCATGCGCGAAACGCACCCGGTCGCCGAATTCGGCTAAACGCTGGCGGGCAATTTCGAGTGCTTCGGCGTCCTGATCCAACCCGATGACCTGGGTTTGCGCTGATGCTTCAAGGATGGCGCGTGTGTGACCGCCAAGTCCTAACGTGCAATCAACGAAGCAGCCAGCGGTTTCGGGCTTGAGCCACTCGACAATCTCTTTCAGTAAAACCGGCTCATGGGAGTAGCTCATTTTTGCTCTTCATTGAGGCGACACCAAAAACTTTTTACACTTAAAGTGTAGCTTTAAGAAATTCCTGCATATTATTGTTTTCAAAAGTACCTACGCCGTGGTTTGGTATGGTACGCCTTCCCTAAAAGGGTGTCAACAAGAAAATTCCAATCAATAACGCATCCGTTTTATTGAGTGAAGTTTAGCGCAAGGCGCAAATTCCATATCTAGGCATTTAGCTGAGCAAAACTACTATATATTGTGACTTTGCTGCGAGATGGCTTAAAAAATCGGGTTTGAAAAAATTTTATTGGAGTTTCAATTCTTCTTTTGTCTGGCGTGAGTGTGTTATAGTGCCCGACTTTCACCAATAGAGGGGAATCAGCGAATGGGCACTGCCCTGATTGTGATTATTTACGGACTGACGGCGGCGGCGGCTAATCTGCTCGGCGGATTTTTTGTTTCCTCAAGACGCCTGGGGCAAACCACCCTGCGCTATTTAATCGCGCTTGGCGCGGGATTTATGCTGGCAGCGGTCTTTTTAAAAATCGTTCCCGAAACGATTGCGATTTGGGAAGGGCAGGCGGCGCAACCGATGATCTTTTTAATGGTTGGCTACCTGCTGATTCAACTGTTTGAACACACCATCGCGCCGCATTTTCATTTCGGCGAAGAGGTGCATCACGATGCCATGCTTGAGCACCACGCGGCGCTCGCAGGGGTTGCGGCGCTGATGATTCACGCCTTTTTTGATGGCGTTTCGATTGCTGCCGCGGCGCTCGTGAATACCCAGCTCGGCGTGCTGATTTTCATCGCCATTTTACTGCACAAATTGCCCGAAGGGTTTACGGTGGCTTCGATGATGCTGGCGTCGAAACGTTCGTCGCGCAGCGCTTTGATGGCGGCGCTTTCCATTGGCATCGCAACTTTCGCAGGCGTGGCGCTGGTGTTGTTATTTCATCAGGTGGCGGTTTATTCGCATCCGCTGTCGTCCTATTTTTTGCCCTTGTCGGCGGGCGTAACGCTTTATGTAGCAGCCTCGGATTTGATTCCTGAAGTCAATAAAGAAGAAGGCGCGACCACCTCGCTGATTGTCTTTGCCGGTGTGGCAATGCTCTATCTGGTTGAGTTGCTGCTTGAGGCGTTTCATTTGAACCATTAAGCAAAAGCCGCAATTTTATTACCTGTTTTGGGGAGTTGAGAGAAAAATATTGACTCGCCATTTCCTTGACCCTAAGATAGAAAACGTCCATTTAGGTAGTACCCCCTAGTTTTAACCAATTGCTTGCAGACATTTTGAAAGCTTTCTCAAACTAAAAAGTTGGTCGCAAGCTTTAAAGATGTTATTCAAGTTCTAATCGGGCATTCCCCGAATCAGTAACCCTGAACTTCGATGCGAGGCAGTTATGCAGTTTAAGCAGTCTTTTCTTTCCGCTATTATCATCCTGTCCTTATGCGCTTCGTTCGTCTATGCCAATTCCACAGACACCGGCATCGGTTATACCCTGCAAGTTGCTGCCTTTCCCGAAACCGCAGAAGCGGAAGCTGAAAATTTTGTTACTAAACTCGCAGAAGCTGGAGAGCAGCCTATCTGGGGCAAAGTTGAATTACCGGGACGCGGTAACTGGGTGCGGGTTTTCATCGGAACATTTAAAACCCAAAGTGAAGCGCGCCAGTACGGCGAACAATTGGTCGGGCGACGCTTGATTAAAGAATTTCTCATCAAAAAATCGAGCGAAATTAAATCTTTAAGCCGTCCGCGTACGGTGATTCGCAAAGATGCCAGCAATCGCGCACCCCGCCAAATCAACCTCGCAGAAACCACTCCTGATCTGGATTTGGGTGAAGCGACAACCGGTAAACGCAATCTGCCGCAGGTCATCGCCCGAAAGCCTTCTGAATTGCCGCAGCAGCCTCTGCGCCCGCCGCCCAATGAAGTTGCGGCGAGGCCGCCAACTGCTGGTCACTCGCCTAAATCTGTGTCAGACCCCGAGACTGCTCCCACCCCTAATCAACCATCAAATCAACGTCAGGACAAGCCAACAACCCTCAGTAAATCTCTGTCCGGTCGCAAGGCGCAAATTCAGTCTGTCAGTTCAAAGATGCCCTCGGGTGATTACTCATCTGCCTCGCGTACCAATATCTCTTTAGCCAATCAACTGCTGAGCGGACGATTTGCGCTTGATTTGCCCAATCGAGCGGGTAAAAAAACTTTACTCCATTTGTCACCCACCCTTGACCCGACAATCGTTCCACGCGCCGATGCCGTGCGGGTGGCTTTGAACCTGTTGATGACGCAAGCCGCGCCATCCACAACCTCTCGGCAAGGTGGTTTATGGTTAGGTGGAGACACCCAGGACGGGTTGGCGCGGTTAGGGTGGATTTTAGGTGAGGACGCAGATTTGATTTCGCTTGATGATAACCATCAGGTTCTTTTGAATACTGCAAAATTAGCCAAATCAGCGGGCGTTGAAGCGGCAAAGGATGCCGATGCGCCGCTGCGCGTACTCAATTATATTCTTGAGAACGAAGGGTTATTGTTGATGGTGCAACTGACGCAAAGCGCCCATCGCTACCAGCTTTTTATCGGCAAGCAGGTAATGACCTTTGGGGGGTGGGTCAAACTTAGCGGCAGCATCAATCTGGATAATAATTTTGACCGGCGCATTAACCCGCATCGGCGCAATCACAAAAAACTCGATATTGAACGCCCGCCCGATGGCTTTGACAGTTTAGTGGCGATTAACGCGGTGGCGCGATGGTTCAATTTACACACCAATAAATTTGTGCCGGATGGCAATATTACCTTTCATGAACTGGCAGAGGCTTATGCCAAAGTCGAACTTGGCTTTGAGTATTTGTCGGATGTAGAGATGCCCGGCGCGCATCAGATGGCGCTTGAACGGGAAGTTCAATTAAAGAAACAACGCCCGAATGGCGCACTGGTGCTGACCCTGGGGTCCAATCGGGTCTTGAAATCGGATGAAGACTGGAAACAGTTTGCCGCCGAACAGAACGGCGAGCGCCAGCAGGAGGACTAAAAACCTGCCGCTATTTGACTTTACAGCTTTTTAATCGGTGTGGTAAGTTCTCTGGGTTCAAGAGAACAAAATTTTGTGAATTAGGAGAGGTAGTAATAGTGGCGTTAGCTAAAGAAGCTAAAATAGAGATTATCGGAAATTACAAAACGCATGATTCAGACACAGGCTCGCCCGAAGTGCAAGTAGCCTTGTTGACTCAACGCATCAATGAATTGACAGAACACTTCAAAACCCACGTCAAAGACAACCATTCACGACGCGGTTTATTGAAACTGGTCAGCCAAAGACGTCGCTTACTCGATTATTTGCGACGCAACGATGTTGAGCGATATAGACAACTCATCAGTCGTTTAGGAATAAGAAAATAGGACAGCAACCACCAAGAGGTCAGCGCAACTCCCACACGTCGGGTGCGGCGCAACCTCTTGTCTTTGGTTTGCCCGAAATTCCAAAGGCGTTTTTCCAAAACGCCGGTCTGTCGTCGCATCTCGGCGATGGCGTTAAACAATCGCAACGATTCGAGCATTTTGGTTTTGCATAGAAGGTCACGAGAGCTTTTAGACGAACAGCCGGCTCATCGTGACTTTTCGTTTTTATAGCGAACCGATTTATCTGAATTTATCCACTGATTGCTACATCATTGAAAATAACCCATGAATACTATGAGCGCGTTAAGTGAGGAATCATTCCTGAATCCCAAGGATTCGTTTGAATAACGCGCAGCGGATAGGGAAGGAAAATAAATATGTTTTTGAAAGAGTCAATACAACTCGGAGGCGTAGAGTTTTCGATAGAGACCGGAAAGATTGCCAAACAAGCGGATGGCGCGGTTATCGTGCGCTATGGCGACACCATGATTTTGGTTGCCGCCGTCGGTTCCACCCCAAAAGATGTCGATTTTTTCCCGCTTACAGTTGAGTACAGAGAATATGGTTATGCCGCAGGACGCATTCCCGGCAACTACTTCAAACGCGAAGGCCGACCATCGGAGCGAGAAACCTTGGTTTCTCGCTTGATTGATCGCCCGCTTCGCCCCTTGTTTACCGAAGGCTATCGCAGCGATACGCAAGTCGTCGCTTCGGTAATTTCGGCTGATGAAATGTATGACGCCGACGTGTTATCAATCACCGGCGCATCGGCAGCGCTTTATCTTTCCGATATTCCATTTGAAACGCCGGTGGCAGGGGTTCGCGTCGGTCTTTTAGGTGACCGGTTTGTGGTCAATCCCAGTTACGAGCAGGGGCGCGAATCGGCACTCAATTTAGTGGTTGCCGGTTCCGAAGAAGCCATCGTGATGGTCGAAGCCGGTGCCCGGGAAGTTACCGAAGAGGTAATGGTCGAAGCCTTACTTTTCGGACATAACGAAATTAAAAAGCTTTGCCGTTTGCAAAGAGAGATGTATGCCAAACTCGGCATCACCAAACGTGAAGTCGTGAAGCCCGAAATTGACCAGGACATGGCTCAGTCCATTGCCGAAAGCATCACCGAAGAGTTACGTGATGCGCTCGACACCGGAAAACATGAAAAACGAGAAAGCTATGCGCTGGTCGATGCCTTAAAAGAGCGCGTGGTTTCCGGCTATCCCGAAGAAGAGCCTGACAAACGCAAAATGGCGGGCGCGATTTTCACTGAGTTGAAAGAGCGCGTCTTTCGCGATGACATTCTCAATCACAAACATCGTCCTGACGGTCGTCGCTTTTCGGAAATTCGCCCGATTTCCATTGAAGTCGGTTGGATTCCACGCGCTCACGGTTCGGCGCTGTTTACGCGCGGCGAAACTCAGGCAATCGTCACCACTACGCTTGGCACCGGTGAAGACATTCAATACCTCGATGATTTGGAAAAGGGCGAAATCAAACGCCGCTTTTTGCTGGCTTATAATTTCCCGCCTTATTCCGTCGGGGAAACCGGACGTTTCGGTTCACCCGGTCGTCGCGAAGTCGGGCACGGGGCGCTGGCGCGTCGCGCTCTGGAACCGATGATGCCCGAAGAAAAGGATTTCCCTTACGTCGTGCGCATCGTTTCCGACATCACCGAATCGAATGGTTCGAGTTCGATGGCATCGGTTTGCGGTGGCACCCTGTCGTTACTTGATGCCGGCGTGCCGCTCAAATCGCCGGTTGCCGGTGTAGCGATGGGGCTGGTGATGGAAGGCAATAAATACGCGATTCTCACGGACATCGCCGGGGCAGAAGACCACTACGGCGATATGGATTTCAAAGTTTGCGGCACACGAACCGGCATCACCGCTTTGCAGATGGATATAAAGGTCACGGGACTCAACGCGCAGATTCTCGCTTATGCGTTGGAGCAGGCGCGTGCCGGAAGACTTTACATCCTCGACAAAATGGAAGCAGTAATTGCCGAACCGCGAGCCGAAATCAGCCAGTATGCGCCGCGCATTCTGACCATTCAAATTCCTGTTGATAAGATTCGCGACGTCATTGGCACCGGCGGCAAAGTGATTCGCAGCATCGTTGATAAGACCGGTTGCAAGATTGATGTCGCAGACGATGGCACGGTGAAAATCGCTTCGGCGAATTTGGAAAAAGCCGAAGAAGCCCTTGGCATCATTCAAGGACTCACGGCGGTTCCCGAAGTCGGCAAAACTTATCTGGGCACGGTGCAGCGCATTGCCGATTTCGGCGCGTTTGTGGAAATTTTGCCGGGCACGGATGGTTTGCTGCACGTTTCCGAAATTGCCGATTATCGCGTGCGTGATGTGCGCGATGTACTCAGCGAAGGTCAGCAATTGCTTGTCAAAGTCATCAATGTCGAACCGACCGGCAAGATTCGGCTGTCACGCCGCGCCGTTTTGGAAGAAGAAGGCGGCGGGCAAGCGCCGGAAGAAGTACCGGAAGAGCCGGGCGATGATGTCGGCAATCGCGATGAAAATCGTCCGCCACGTCGCGACAAAGACCGTGGTCGTCCGCATCGCTCAAGCGGCGGAGGCGGAGGCGGTAATCGCGACCGTCGTCGTCGTTAATGCGAATTGACGGATCAAAAATAAACGGCGTGTCTTGATTAAAAGACACGCCGTTTGTCTTTGATGTCAACAAATTGTTGTTCAGTGATTTCGGTCAATCATAAAACATATTGGGCTAAACATTAGCCACGACCAGGGCTGCAGTAACCGGCAGCGAAAAGATAAATTTGCTGCCGAGATTTTCTTTACTTTCAACACTGATATTGCCGCCGTGTTTGGCAATGATGCCGTAACTGATGGATAATCCCAACCCCATTCCTTTGCCGACCGGTCGCGTGGTGAAAAATGGTTCAAATACTTTGTTTAAATTTTCTCCCGGAATCCCTGCGCCGGTATCTTCGATAGAGACTTCTATACGCGGTTGTCCGCCATTGAGTTTAAGTTCGGTTGTAATGGTCAGGAGTTTTTTTCCGCTCACGGTTTGTAGTGCCTGTTCCGCATTGATGAGAACATTCAAAAATGCGCGCTCCAGTTGTTGCGCATCGGCTTTGATTTCGGGAAGCGTTCCGGGTTCAAAACGAACTTCAATGCCTTGCGGTTGCAAAGCGTCTTTTCGTAATTCCAGCGCGACATTGAGCAATTCATTGATATTCACATTCGAGAAAATCATCCGGGATTCCCCAACAAAGGCAAACAGATTTTGTACGATGGTTCGGCTGCGCGTCGCTTCCTGATTAATGATTTCGATTCTTTTGCGGGTTTGTTTATCCAAATCGTTTTTGGCAAGCAACAATTGCGCAAAGCCAAGGATAGAAGAGAGCGGATTATTGAGTTCGTGTGCTGTGCCCGACAGAAAGCGCCCGACGGCTGCGAGTTTTTCGACCTGCGCCAGTTGCGCCTCCAGGCGTTTGGGTTCGGTGATGTCGCGCAGCACTACCAACTTGCCGCTCAATTTGCCGCGTTTATCATGAATGAGCGAATGTTTGACATCATAAAAAGTTTCTTTGCGACAGATTTCATTGTGCGACGAATCGGAATCGAGGTCATAGGCAATGAAATCGGTAAATGGCAAACCGATAACTTCGGAAGCCGGTTGGTCGAGAATTTTTTGCGCCGCAGGGTTGAGGTCAATGATGCGCCCGCCGGTATCGAGTACAATAATGCCATCCTGTAATTCTTCAATCACCGTTTCATAAGCAATCGGAATAATATCCAGAAGATGAAAGCGGAAAATACCAAGCGCCATCGCAATGCCGGCGACCGTAAACGCCGGAGGAGTTAAATCGAGATGATGGAGCGGCGCAATTTGCAGGATATAAACAATATTGGCGCACCAGGGCGTCAAAGCTCCAAGTAACAGAACTAAAGCCTGTTTGCGATAAACCTGATTCGCTTTGACGAACAGGTTGAAAATCAGAAAAACGCCCGCTCCCAGTAAGGTGTAGGAATAAATCACGTAGATTTTGAACCATACCCCGTAGTCTTTAAGCACGCGCGGAAACAATCCTTCAGTTGTCAGAGAGATGTTTTTTCTGATGAGTTCATGGTGCGGGTTGGTCCAAGCCAGCACGATGGTAATTGCCGGAAGCAGGCAAAGCAGCAGAAGATGTTTGGTATTGATGTAGCTTGCCCGCCCGGTGTATTGCAAAGCGAAAACTATCCAGGCGACGGGAATCGTCGTTGCGCCGAAATACTGAACGTTTGCCCAGAAAATTTTTTCAGCAAGCGTCAGGCTGATGACTTCAATGCCATTGGCAAATGACCAGATAAAGACGCCGATGGCAAAGGCGATAAAAGGAACCGCGCCACGAGTTCGGCGTCGCTTCCACCCATAGAGGAACAACCAGACCGCAACGGCTGCGGATAAAAAGTATAGAAGAGAAAAATGATTATACTGCCAGTTCATTCAACCTACCCATTTAAACCCACTGGTTCAATATACCGATATTGATTTCCTGTTTTATTACGCAAACGTAAATGAAGAAAGTTGTAAGGGGAAATGCGGTGTCAGTATAAAACAAAACCCTGAAATTTTCAGCAGTTTTAACGCTGTTTTTAAGTCAATGGAGAGCGTTAGAGCGCGGCAACCTTTGCCGGGAAAGCTA
The DNA here is from genome assembly GCA_040754075.1 of Acidobacteriota bacterium. Lineage (NCBI taxonomy): Bacteria > Pseudomonadati > Acidobacteriota > Acidobacteriota bacterium. Next base: position 4,440 of record JBFMDH010000040.1, on the reverse strand, counting down.
ACCCCCTGCCAAAAAGATAGCCTTGGGATTGAGCGGATACCCTTCGTTCAATCTATTCAATCCCAAGGCTATTTTTCAACGCTTGCTGGTGAGCGGTTTATTTACTGACGATGCCTTTGCCTTGAACAATGGTGAATACCTTATCGCATCCGTCAATCTTGACGATTTCGGATTTGCCATTCGCCCATTTGATTTCCAATTTGTCGATTTTGGTCGCCTGTCCCAATCCGAAATGCAATCGCTGGTCATTGGTCGAAGCGAAACTCGCGCCGCTCAACACATCCTGACGCTGGCGCATATTGCCGGTCGTCACATAAGCAATCGAGCCGGTCGCATCGCGCGGGGTTTTTTGCGTCGTATCGCCAACCAATTTGAAAGTCACCCAGTGACCGGCATTCTTCAACACATTTTTCAATACCGCCGGGTGTGAATCGACGCAGTTAATCACCGCATCAATTCTGCCATCGTCATCCAAATCACCGATGCCTAGTCCGCGACCCTGATAAGCCTGTGCCAAAGCGGAATTCGGAGCCGCGCCGACGCGCGCGAATTTGCCGTTGCTGAGATTGCGAAACAGCAGCGGTTGCTGTGCCCAACTCGTTCCCCATTGCTGTTTATCGACATTCGGATAGACGTGACCATTGGCGATGAATACATCTTTCCAACCGTCATTGTCATAATCCAGAAAGTTGGTGCCCCAGCCTAAAAACGGAAAGGTCAATTCGCCGTGACCGGCTTGGAAGGTCACATCGATGAAATTGCCATCGCCATCATTGTGATAGAGAGTGTTTGAATCATCGGAAAAATTGGTGATGTAAAAATCAACCAAGCCATCATTATCATAATCGCCGACGCCCAAACCCATTCCTGCCTGTTCGCGCCCGTTTTCATTGAGCGCAATGCCTGACGGATAACCGACCTCTTCAAATGTGCCATCGCCTTTATTGAGGTAAAGCAGTTTCGGGGTTGAGTCGTTGACGACAATCAAATCAAGCAAATCATCTTCATTGATATGCAAGAAGGCTGATGAGAAGCCATAGTATTTATCTTTGTCCTGCACCCCCGCTTTGACGCTCACATCTTCAAAGGTGCCGTCGGCTTTTTGATGATAGAGCGTATCGCCTTCGCCTTTGAGTCCGCGCGGACCGCATAACACAGGAATGCCGCGAAATTGGCAGAAATTCTGCGCCACGCCACCGGGCTTCGCCGCTTCACTGGGATTTGGCGGCAAGCTATTCATATCGAAATCGAGGTAGCCGGGCACGAATAAATCCAGCCGCCCATCCTTGTCATAATCGCCCCAGGTAGCGCCGGCGCTCCAGCCTTTGCGCGCCACGCCGAGTTTTTCCGCGACATCTGTAAAAGTGCCGTTGCCGTTGTTGTGATAGAGTCGCGACACGCCCCAGTTGCCGATGAATAAATCCTGAAAGCCATCATTGTCATAATCGCCGACCGCCACCCCAAAGCCCCAACGTTCATTAGCGACGCCGGCTTTGTCGGTGACGTCTTCAAATTTCCAGTTGCCGAGATTGCGATAGAGCGCGGCGCGCGGAGCTTTCTCTTTGCCTTTTTCGGCTTCAAAGGTCGAACCGTTCAAGACGTAGATGTCAGGCAAGCCGTCATTATCGAAATCGAAAATCGCCGCGCCGCCTGGTGGGGCTTCGACGATGTAATCTTTTTGCGGATTGCCACTGCGATGTTTGAACGCCGCAAGCGGCGTTTGTGCCGTCACATCTTCAAAGACCACGGGCGCTTTGGCATCGGTAATTCCGACGGTGCGTTTCGAGGCATAAGTTTTCGCCACACCGGTTGAAACGCCGCCCATACCTTGTTTGGGCGGTTCCTGTTTCGGCGCAGTCTTTTGTTGCGTGAATGCCGAAGCGGAAATCATCGCTGATGCAAGAAGCACAGTAATGAATCGAATAATCAAAGCTTGTTTGTTAAACATAATGATAAATCTCAAAAATGAATTTGCAGCTATAGCCGCGAAAAGAGGTCATTAACGCCCACTTATTTTGTCAGAATTTCTTCAACCTTTCTATTGGCGATGCGATTTTCTTTACGTCGTTCACGCCAGCCTGCGATGAAGTAAACCGTGTGGATGACGAATGCCGTAATCAGCATCATCCGTTTGAGCATCGAAGATGACTTTTCAGGTTCGCTATCTAAAACGATGAGCAATCCCACAAGAAACATAAAGATGAGCGAAACCGTGAAACAAAATTCAGTTCTGGTTATGCGGTTATCAATGTTCACGATCAACCCTCCCGGACAATTTACGGTCAGTCTCTTTTATTTGGTGATAGCGGTCAATTGCGGGATTTTCTATCAACTGGGGTTGCCCGCTTGGCCATTTGATTTCGATATTTTTCACGCCGGTTGCCGCGCCCAAACCGATAATCAGGCGCGCATCATTAGACGATAAATAACTGCCGCTCGTCGTTATATCAAAAATGCGTTTGCGCCCGCTCGCTTCCGTAACCGTCACACGCGAACCGAGTCCTTGCCGATTCGATTTCGTGCCGATTAAAGCCAATCCAAGCCAGTGATTTTTCGTGCCGTTGTTGCGCAACACCAGCGGCGCGCTGTCGAGCGTGCCCATCACCACATCAACATCGCCGTCGTTATCCAGGTCTCCGAAAGCTGCGCCGCGCGCCGCAATCGCTACAGCGAAACTCGCGCCTGCGGAACCCGACACGCTGACGAAATTTTTGCCGGTGTTTCGCAAAAACAAGGGCGGCTGTTTGTATTTCAAATAACTCGAAGTCTTTTCGATGGTATCAAGCACATGGCTTTGCGCCACAAAAATGTCGCGCCAGCCATCGTTATCCAAATCCACGAACCGTGCCCCCCAACCGGAATTGAGCAAGGTGATTTGTCCGACGCCCGACGTGTTGGTCTCGTAAGTGAACGTGTGGTCGCCATTGTTTTCATAGAGCGGATAGGTTTCATTCGAGAGCGCCGTCATAAAAATATCGACGCTGCCATCTTCATTATAATCCGCCGCATCGACGCCCATCCCCGCGAAGGTTTTGCCGTTTTCGTCGTAAGCCACGCCTGCCGGAAGCGCGATGTCTTCAAAGGTCCCGTCACCATTATTTTTATAAAGCGACTGGCGGACGCTATCGTTAGCGACCAGAATATCCGTCCAACCATCGTTATCGAAATCGGCAAACACCACGCCCAACCCTTTGCCGCCCGGTTCACCGATCTTTGATTTCGCGCTTACGTCCTCAAACGTCCCATCGGCTTTTTGATGATAGAGAATATTCGGCAGGCTTTTGAAATTGTCGGGATGACAATAAGCGCGAAAGCCCGGTCGCATGTCGCCACAATAGAGCGTACCTAAATCGAAATCCCAGACCACGTAACGACAGACGAATAAATCAAGTCGTCCGTCTTTGTCATAATCGAGCCAGCCTGCCGAAGTAGACCAGCCGGAAGCGGCTACCAGAGCCGATTTCGTGACATCCGTAAAAGTGCCGTTGCCATTGTTGCGATATAAAATGTTGGCTCCGTAACCGGTGACATACATATCTGCGAAACCATCGTTGTCATAATCGCCTACGCTTACACCCATCGAATAGCCTTCGCCTTTGACGCCTGCGCGTTCGGTTACGTCTTCAAATGTGCCGTCGCTTTTTTGATGATAGAGGCGATTCCAGAATTTCGCATCGCGTTTATCGGGGCGCGCATCTTTTGCCATCTGGTCGGTGAGCAATGCGCCGTTGGCGAAAAATAAATCCATTCGCCCGTCATTGTCATAATCAAACAGAGCAACGCCGCCGCCCATGGTTTCGAGTAAATATTTCTGCGCGGTCTGTGATGCCGCATGTTTGAACGCGAGTCCGCATTGCCTAGTCATATCGGTGAAGGTGACGGGCGATGGCGCTTCGGGAACCGGCGCGCTCTGGCGCTTGGGTGGTTCAGCCGTGCTGTAAGATTTTCCGGTTTGTGGTTTGGGATTTTGCTGGGCAACAACCTCAGAAGGCAAAAGGCAAAAGACAAAAGACAAAAGGCAAACGGCAAACGAAATGATGACCGATAAAAGCGAGCTACAAAGTTTCATGCTTGATTTAAATGTGCGTGATTTATTGAGCGAGTATTTTGAAATGCTTTGTCGCGAATATCAAGTGGGTTTGGCAAGCGGTTTTGTCTTAGCTCATTGAATTGCGACTGCGGGGCATTGGGCAACTGGCAACTTTGGGTTAATCAATTGCTCACCAATCAGAGGTAAAAGTTTATCTTCGGCTTGGGCGGATAACCTTCAGGTGATTGGCTTCTCCGGTTTCACTTTTTACTTTTGCCTTTTGACTTAACCTGAGTATTGAGTTGAAAAAGTTGAAAGGGATGTTTTGAACCGTAGTTGATAAAATCATTTTGCCAAATTCAATTACGGAGGACATCCCTGATGCCATCTATGATACACCAATTGACCAC
>JBFMDH010000039.1 GCA_040754075.1 Acidobacteriota bacterium | reverse complement strand
CGCTCAAGCGGGCGAATCGAGGTCATCGTAGTTTCTCCTCTCAAGGGTTTACCATTCTTGAAAAGGATAAAGCCGCGATGGCCTTTTATGCATTTTCAAAGATCAATTTTGTCCTGTACTAAGCTTTGTGTTTTAAAACGAACGGTCCTTCAATGGTGTGCCAGCGCACGCCACCTTTTTCAAGACGATTCGGGTCATAAACCTGCCAGTCGAAACGCGCCCGTGTAACCGGACGCGGATGACCGGCAAGGGTAAATTCATCCAACATTTCATCACACACGGTTCCCGTGCCGATATGTGTATGTTCGAGAAAATCGGTTGCATAAAAGAGATAATTTTTGCCGTCTTCGTCGCGAAAAACATGTGGGTCAATGGCAAAGGGTTCAGTCGAAAGCGACCGGTCAGCATCAATAAAGGGGCCTGCGGGGTGTTCAGCGATGGCGATGCGAATCTGCATAAACGTTTCATTGCCGACGCTGTAATACATCAAAAAGCGACCGTTTTCATAAACCACTTCGGGTGCCCAGTAGCAGGTCGCTTCTTCGTTCAATCGCTCCATCGCGCCGCCGAGTTCCTGCCAGTGAACCAAATCCCAGGAATGCAAAATGCCAAAACAGCGCCCGTCATGCCAGATGCCTGTGCAATAACACCAGTATTCATTCAGGTGTTTCAAAATATAAGGGTCAGGGCATGGGCGAGGATGCACAGGGTTGAGGTAAGACGCCGGGGCTTCTGTTAAATTCGCCATGAATCACCTGTCGCAAATAAATTCAATAGGGAATTCGCAATTGGTGTTCCAACTGTTCAGGAAACCTACAAATCCTTACTACCAAGGGTTCAGCTTTCGGTTGCTTTGCCGAGCACAGCTTATTCAAAGCAGCGTTTTTATTAATTAATCCAAGCTTTTCAAATTAATAGCTTCAGGCATTATAAAACTAAACTTTTGAAAAACTTGAACAAAGTGGTTGGCATTGCATTTGCACTTTTTCAGTTGCGTTGTATCTCAAGAATACGGGTTTCTATGACACCAGCTTTTCTATTTGCCACAGGGATTGAAAACAGTACGCCTACGATTCACGAAGGTCGCGTGCGCATGGATGAAATGGAAAAATGCGGGCATTACCAAAACTGGCAAAGAGATTTTGAACTTGTAGATGAGATGGGCATACATTTTTTGCGATATGGTCCGCCACTTTATCGAACTTTTCTTGGAGCTGACCGGTTTGACTGGTCATTTGCCGATGAAACCTTTGCCGCTCTCAAACGATGTGACATTGTGCCGATTGTCGATCTCTGTCATTTCGGGGTGCCGGATTGGATTGGCAATTTTCAAAATCCCGAATTTCCCGAATTGTTTGCAAGCTATTGCCTGGCTTTTGCCCGTCGTTTTCAATGGGTACAACTTTACACACCCATCAATGAGATGTTTATCTGCGCGACCTTTTCTGCGCTTTATGGTTGGTGGAATGAACAACTGACATCCGACAAAGCTTTTGTTACCGCTTTGAAACACATCGTCAAAGCCAATGTTTTAGCGATGCAGGAAATCTTGAAAGTTCGCCCCGATGCCATTTTTATTCAAAGTGAATCGAGCGAATATTTTCATGCCGAAAACCCTGCCGCGATTCATTTCGCGGAACTGATGAATTCCCGAAGATTCCTGTCGCTTGATTTAAATTACGGACGACGGGTTGATTCAGAGATGTATGAATACCTGATGGATCATGGCATGACGCGCGAAGAATATCATTTCTTTCTCGGAAGAAGTCTCAAACAACATTGCATTATGGGAAACGATTATTATGTATCCAATGAACATAGAGTGTCCTCGGATGGCAACACCCGAACCGCCGGTGAAGTGTTCGGCTATGATGAAATCACCAGGCAATATTATGACCGTTATCGTTTGCCGGTCATGCATACGGAGACCAATCTCAATCAGGGGGCGGCAGGCGACGAAGCCGTAAACTGGTTATGGAAGGAATGGGCAAATGTTTTGCGGGTTCGCAATAATGGCGTTCCGGTTGTCGGTTTCACCTGGTACTCATTGACCGACCAGGTCGATTGGGATTCGGCTTTGCGTGAAAATCAGGGGCAGGTCAATCCGCTTGGTCTCTTTGATCTCGACCGCAACATTCGTCCGGTAGGCAAAGCCTATAAACAATTGATTAGAGACTGGCGGGAAGTTTTGCCGACGCAAAGTGTTTGCCTGCGGGTTCCCATCGTTTTGCCGAGCGAATTTAAAAAGAGGTGGGCGCAAAAACAGAAAAGGGAAGCTCGTTTGCATAATATTTCGCAATCTGCGGAGCCAAGGATGAGTGACTATGGAGGTTGAAAGCGACGTGCGATTCAAGGATAAAGTTGCAATTATTACAGGCGGCAGCGGCGGCATTGGACTAGCGACTGCAAAACGTTTCGCCCTTGAAGGCGCGCGCATTGTGATTGCCGATATAAATCAAGCGCATTCAGAAAAGGCGGCAAAAATCATTCGCGATGCCGGGACGACGGAAATCCTGATCAGCTTGTGCAATGTGGCAAATCAAAACGATGTCGAAAATACCGTGCGCGACACCTTAAATCGTTTCGGGCAATTGGATATTATCGTCAACAACGCCGGGTTGATGGTCTTCAAACCGATTGAAGAACTGGTTCTCGAAGACTGGCTGAAAGTTTTAAATGTCGATTTACTCGGCGCGTTCTTTTTTATCAAACAGGCTTTTTTAACGATGAAACCCGGCGGCGCAATCGTTAATGTGTCGAGCATTCACGCGGTTGAAACCGACCCGCTGGTTGCGCCTTACGCGGCTGCCAAAGCGGCTTTGCTTTCGCTCACCCGTTCGGCGTCATTGGAAGGCAAACCCAAAGGCATACGGGTTACGGCGGTGCTGCCGGGCGCGGTTGATACGCCGATGTTATGGAATAATCCGAATGTGAAATCGGGCGAAGAACAAATTATCAGTGGTGATGTAGGCAAACCCGATGACATCGCTGCGGTGATTGCATTCCTGGCATCTGCGGATGCCGATTTCGTGCAAGGCGCTGCCCTGCGCGTGGATGGTGGACGCTTAGACCGTCTTTAATTTTTAGCGAAACGAGAAACAATTATGAGAATTCTGGTTACCGGAGGAGCAGGTTATATCGGCAGCGTCGTGACCGAAGAGTTGGTCAAAGACGGTCATGACGTGGTGGTTTACGACAGCCTTTACAAAGGTCATCGGCAAGCGGTTGTCGAAGGGGCAACGTTTGTGCATGCCGATTTGGCTGAGCGTCAAACGCTTTGCGAAACGCTGCGCGCCAATGATGTCGAAGCGGTGATTCATATGGCGGCGGATTCTCTGGTCGGCGAATCGGTACAAAATCCCGCAAAATATTTTCGTAACAATGTCACGGTTGGGCTTGCGCTGCTTGATGCGATGGTTGAGTGTTGCGTTAAAAAAATTGTCTTTTCTTCGACTGCCGCAACCTATGGCGAACCCCAAAAACAACCGATTGAAGAAACCGACCCGACTGCGCCGACCAACCCCTACGGCGAAAGCAAACTGGCATTTGAAAAAGCCCTGCACTGGTACGAAAAGGCTTATGGAATTCGCTATGCGTCCTTGCGATATTTCAATGCCGCAGGCGCTACCGAACATTGTGGTGAACATCACGACCCGGAAACCCATTTGATTCCGATCATCTTACAGGCGGCACAGGGCACACGCGCTCAAGTGGAAATTTACGGTGATGATTACCCGACGCGTGACGGCACCTGTGTGCGCGATTACATACATGTTGTTGACCTTGCCAGAGCGCATATTCTCGCTTTGAACATTCTCGGCGAACATAGCGCCATTTATAACCTCGGCTGCGGCGGTGATGGTTACAGCGTCAAAGAGGTGATTGAAGTTGCTCGGCGAGTTACCGATAAAGATTTTCTGGTTCACGTCGATCACCGGCGCGCCGGCGACCCGGCGGTATTGATTGCCAGTCCCGATAAAATCAAACGCGAACTGGGATGGAAACCAGCTTTTCAGGATTTACGATTGATCATCGAATCGGCTTGGAAATGGAAACAAAACCATCCGGCAGGCTACACAGACTGAGGCGTATATGGTCGATATTACTCAACTGCAACAGGCTTTTCATCACACCTTCAGTAAAAGCCCGCGACTATTTCGCGCCCCGGGTCGCGTCAATTTAATCGGCGAACATACCGATTACAATGAAGGCTATGTATTGCCGATTGCCTTGCACTTTTCAACCTATGTTGCAGGCGCGGCGCGCAATGACCGATTGGTGCGGGTTCATTCGCTCGATTTCAATGAGCAGGGTGAATTCAATCTCGACAATCCGCAACCGCCGCATCCGGGCAACTGGTTGAATTATGTCGAAGGGGTAGCGCGAAGCCTTGAAGCCGAAGGTAATCAACTATCCGGTGCCGATTTATTGATTCAATCGGAAGTGCCGATTGGCGGCGGGCTTTCATCATCGGCGGCGCTGGAAATTTCAACCGGGTTTGCGCTTTTAAATCTCGCCGGATTGCCGGTCAATCGCCTGGCGCTTGCCAAAGCCGGGCAGCAGGCTGAACATCTCTATGTCGGTGCCAATGTCGGATTGATGGATCAACTGACTTCGGTGTTCGGTCATCGCAATTCGGCTTTGTTAATTGATTGTCGTTCAATCGAAATGATGCAGATACCGCTCACCTATCCCGGTCTGTCCATCGTGGTTTGCGATACCAATGTCAAACATAAACTTTCAGCATCCGAGTACAACACGCGACGCAAAGAATGTGAACAGGCGGTAGAAATTTTAAAGGTTCATCTTCCATCCATTCAGGCGCTGCGCGATGTAACGCTCGAAGATTTTGAACGCTTGAAAATTCATCTGCCGGAACCCCTTCAAAAGCGTTGCCGTCACGTCATCACAGAAAATGCGAGAACCCTCGCGGCAGCTTATTCACTACGCAATAGTGAAATCGATGTCATGGGAAAATTGATGTTTGAATCGCACGAATCTTTGAAAAATGATTATCAGGTTAGTTGTGCAGAGTTGGATTTACTGGTCGATACTGCCGCCAATATTTCCGGGGTATTTGGCGCGCGCCTGACCGGCGGCGGATTTGGCGGCTGCACTGTCAATTTCGTGCGCAATGAGACGATTCAACTGTTTCGGAAAACCATTGAAACCGCTTATCAAAAAAATTTTCAACTTACACCCACCCTCTATGTAGTCGAAACCGGCAATGGCGTTGAAGAAGTAGAAGCGTAAGGCGCTTTATTGCTTGCGAATAAATCCATTTTCAAGCTTGAACCACTGAACCGTCTGTTTGAAATCAGGGCGCATTATCTACATACGGGCACGTATTTTTGATATACGCAATTTTTACCTTTGCCATCCGCGCGCTTTGGCGGCTGACGCTATGTTATAGCAAGCGTTATTCGACACTTTCGTTCTCCTGAAAAGTCAAGGGTTGGCACATCCATTGCAGTATCCAGAGTGACTCGTCTACCAACACGTTTTTTTACAATCAATTAGTTTTTAAATTTTTCCAAGGAAGAGGATTATGGAAAGAATCAAAAACCTTAAGCAATTAATCAATAAAGAACCCACCCCTAAAACTAACGAGCTTGAGAGTCTGAGAAAAAATGAGGCAACAAAAGATTTATCAGTTTTAAGTCAAAAAAGTTCTAATCTCAAAACACCGGACTTAATCTGTTTTTCACATCTTCGATGGGATTTTGTTTATCAACGTCCCCAACACCTGTTGAGTCGTTGCGCAAAAGATCGTCGCGTATTTTTTATTGAGGAGCCAATTTTTTCAGAAACCCAGGCGCGACTGGAAATCAGCCCACGCGATTGCGGAGTTTATGTAGTTGTCCCTTTTTTACCGCAAGGCATGACAGAAAATGAATATACCGCTATTCAGCAATCGCTGTTGATTGATGAGTTAATTTTTGAACACGAAATCAAAGAATATATCTGCTGGTATTACACGCCGATGGCTTTCAAATTCACCCAACATCTGGAACCGCTGGCGGTGATTTACGATTGTATGGATGAGTTATCGGCGTTTAAAAATCCGCCTCCGGGTTTGCGCGAACTTGAAGGCGAATTACTGAATCGCGCCGATCTGGTCTTTACCGGAGGCTTCTCGCTTTACGAAGCCAAACGCCATTTGCATTCGAGCATTTATCCGTTTCCGAGCAGCATCGATGCCAGGCATTTCAAACAGGCGCGATTGGGAGTGAACGCCCCCGCCGATCAAGCCGATATTCCCCATCCGCGACTCGGCTTTTATGGCGTCATTGATGAACGTTTCGATATTGCCCTGCTTGATCTGTTATCGCAAAAACGCCCGGACTGGCATTTTGTAATTGTTGGTCCGGTGGTCAAAATTGATTCGGCAGATTTACCCCGACGTCAAAACATTCACTACCTTGGCGGCAAAGCTTATCAGGAACTGCCAACCTATTTGAGCGGCTGGGATATTGCGATGTTGTTATTTGCGCATAACGAATCGACCCGCTATATCAGCCCGACGAAAACGCCTGAATATCTGGCAGCCGGGGTCCCGGTGATTTCAACTTCAATCAGAGATGTGGTGCGCCCATATGGTCAACAAGGGTTAGTCAAAATTGCCGATACCGCCGATGAATTTATCGCCGCCACGGAATATTACTTGAGCGCAGAATTCAATCGCGCCAACTGGTTGCGTCAAGTGAATGAAGCATTACTTTATAATTCCTGGGATCGGACTTGGGGACGGATGCTCCAGTTAATCAACGCGGTTCTGGTTGAACGTTATGCCGAATATAAAACCCTGAATCGTCAACTCTCGACTTCTACGGGTTCGTTGCTGAAATCTGCGGTTGTTTCACAGGTCACCGGCGATTAACACGAAAGGAAGTAAGGAGATGTTTGATTACCTAATCGTTGGCGCAGGTTATGCCGGTAGTGTGCTCGCCGAGCGTCTCGCGGCTGACGCCAAAAAGCGCGTGTTATTGATTGACAAACGCCCGCACATTGCCGGTAATGCGTATGATTGTTATAACCACGCGGGCATCTTGATTCATAAATATGGCCCGCATATTTTTCACACCAACTCGAAAGAGGTTTTCGATTATTTATCGAAATTTACCGTGTGGCGGCCTTACGAACATCGGGTTCTGGCAAGCGTTGACGGTCAACTTTTACCGATTCCCATCAATCTCGACACCGTCAATCGTCTGTATGGACTCAGCCTGACGGCATTTCAACTGGAAGATTTTTTCGCTTCGGTTGCCGAGCCGCGAGAGCAGATTAAAACCTCTGAAGATGTGATTGTCAGTCGCGTCGGACGCCAGTTATATGAAAAATTTTTCCGCAATTATACGCGCAAACAATGGGGACTTGACCCATCGGAACTGGATGCCACCGTAACCTCGCGGGTGCCGATTCGCACCAATCGCGATGACCGCTATTTTGCCGATAAATATCAGGCAATGCCGCTTCACGGATACACGCGAATGTTCGAGAATATGCTCGACCATCCGAATATCAAAATTTTACTCAACACCGATTACCGTGAAATTGAACGCGAAGTTGCGTTCAAAGAGATGATTTACACGGGTCCTGTGGATGAGTATTTCGATTTTCGCTTTGGTGAACTGCCGTATCGTTCACTGGAATTCAAACACGAAACTTATGACAAACCGGTTTATCAACCGGCACCGGTCGTCAATTATCCGAATGAACACCCTTATACGCGCATCACCGAATTCAAATATCTGACCGGACAACAGCATGAAAAAACCAGTGTGGTTTATGAATTTTCTCAGGCAAAGGGGGATCAATATTATCCCGTCCCGCGTCCTGAAAATATGGAGCTTTATAAAAAGTATCAAGAGTTGGCAAATGCCACCAAGACCGTTCATTTCGTAGGAAGATTGGCAACCTATAAATATTACAATCAGGATCAGGTCGTGGCGCAGGCGCTGTCGGTTTATAGCAAAATTCGCAGCCACCTGCGCTGAGCCGGTTTCCTGAATCAGCCATCAATCATCAACAGGTTGCCGGTAAGAGGTAGTGATGTTTCAGAGCTTTTTTTTAGGCGGATTTGAAGGTAGTACCGGATACAACATTCATCATCAGTGGTTCGATCAAATCGAAGCCACCCAGCACGACCGGTTTGTTAATGAAGATTATGCGCGATTGCAAAGTCTGGGCATTCGCGCGGTTCGCGAAGCGGTTCGCTGGCCCCTCATTGATCGGGAAAAATCCTATGATTTTTCTTCGCTTCAACCGTTTATCGAAGCCGGCAAACGCCACGGCATCGAAATCATTTTTGACCTTTTCCATTTCGGCTACCCGCAACACATCAATCTGTTTTCCGATGAATTTCCCAAACGCTTTGCGGATTACTGCTATGCCGTGACGCGCTATATTTCGCGACAAATTCCGGGTAGAGGTTATTACACGCCGGTCAATGAACCCTCTTTTTTTTCCTGGGCTGCCGGCGAGATGGGACTTTTCGCGCCGCATAAAATCGGGCGCGGTTTTGAATTAAAGATGCAACTTATCAAAGCGGCGATTGCCGGGATTGAAGCCATCCGCGCAGCGAACTCGCAATCCCGCATGGTCAGTGTTGACCCGTTGTGCAGAGTCGCGCTGCCGCCGAATCGCCCGGAAATGGCTGATGCCGTACAGTCATTTAATGACCAGTCGGTATTTCAATCCTGGGATATATTGAGCGGGCGTTTATTTCCCGAACTTGGCGGCAGTCCGAAACATCTGGACATCGTCGGCATCAATTATTACTGGACGAATCAATGGGAGTGGGGAAAAACCGGTAAACCGTTAGCGGATACAGACCCGCGCCGCTTATCTTTACGCCAGCTTATCGCCATTGTCTGGGAGCGCTATCGCACAGAGATGCTCGTAACCGAAACCAGTCACGTCAATGACATGCGACCGGTGTGGTTAAACGAAATGACCGGCGAAGTGGAAGCGGTGCTCAACGAAGAGATTCCCTTGCGAGGCGTTTGCCTGTATCCGATTCTCGGAATGCCCGAATGGCATTTTCGCGATGAATGGACGCGCCTGGGGCTTTGGGATTTGGTCGAAGTTGAGGATGGTTTAAAACGGGTTCCCTTCCCGCCGATGCTGGAAGCGTTCAAAGCTGCGCAACGTTTGGAAAACCATGTTGAATGGCAAAAGACCACACATCAAAAGAGCCGCTCAATCGCTTACGGTTAATCAACCGATGACTTCTCGCTAATTGTTTTGTACGAATGTCGAACTCTTTCAATCGGACGATTGTTTTATAAGCAAACACGGCTCAAGTAAAATATGCACACTCGAATTTAACCTGAGCAAAATCGCTTTCCTGAAAAATGGCTTGCAGCCCGATTTTCATAGGGGTTTTCCGGTATCTCCCATCTACAGGCTTCACTTTCCCATCAATCAATATTCGGCATAGAGATTGCGATAAGAAATCGTTCAAATCCGGCGATTGAAACAGAACACCATTGATTCAAACCATCTCGACAATTCTTTGCATTACAACCGTAAACCGTTTTGCTCTGTTTCAATCGTCATTTAAATCCAAATCTAAAGGAGCATAGTCACATGGATTACAGAAGAGCGTACGATTCTTATAAGGATGCCTATGAAGGCGATGATGATTACCGTAACCACCGGTCATCGGAAGATTATCGCACGCAAGGTTACGATGAAAGAAATTTGCGCGAAAGAGGCAGAAATTTTTCACATGGTAATCAGGGTTACAGTGGCGAGAGACGTTTTCAGAATAGAGGATTAGATTACCCGGATCGCTATTCCGCCGGAAGCGCCTACGCGCAGGAAAACTATAGCGATCAGGAAAGTTATTTTCGTCAGGGCGCAACGCGCTCGCATCTCAGGTGTCGCGAAATCATGACGCGCAACCTGACCACCTGTCATAAAAACACGCCGGTTCAGGAAATCGCCAGATTGATGCGCACCGAAGACATTGGGTCAATTCCGGTGCTTGATGAAAACGGCAAACTCGAGGGTATCGTCACTGACCGCGACATTATCGTAAGCGGATTAACCGGAGATAAAAATGACGCGGAAATTACTGCCGAAGATTGCATGAGCAGGGATTTATACACCGCCAACCAGAATGACCGGATTGTCGATGTCATTCGTGAAATGGGCGACCATCAGGTGAGACGGATTCCTGTTGTTGATCGGCGCGACCGGCTCGTCGGCATCATCTCGATGGCGGATGTGGCAACCCAAACCAATCGCGATAAAGAACTCGGTGAGTCGCTCGAAGAGATCAGCAAACCTTCATCCTGGTTTGGTCGCATGGCTTACTACCTGGGGTTTTAAGTTACCAGAATCATTTTTATGTTCACTGCGCAACCGTAGGTGAATTTTCAGGTTCACTACATTCATCTGGTGAATCGCCATAGGGAGGCAATTATGAGTAAGAGCAAAGAAGCGATTGAAAAAGAGAAAAATCAAGCAAAGCATCAATCCATTACCGAAAAACCGACCACACAATCCGACATCGGGTTCAATACTGCATATCGCAGCGGGCAGGAAAGCGTGACCGATTTTCCGAGACGGTCGCGTTCTCAGCGGTATCAAAACGAAAGCCGCTGGCAATCCTCTGCCGATAGGGACTGGGCGAACCGCTTCAATAGAGGCGCATCCACCGGTCGCTCGCTAACCCGTCAACCCGATAGATATGACCAGGCAAATCTCGCAGACCGCGAAGAAGACACCGGCGATTTCTATTCACGAAGCATTCGTGAAGGTCAGCGATTGGATGAGTATGACCGCCAGCAAGCCAATCGCGGCTCACAACAAACTCGTGGCTATCAAGGTCGCTTTCGTCAACAGGGCGGACAATCTTCGCAACAAGTCAGGGACTATAACGCAAGCCGCAATGTCCATGAATCCCGAATCAATCGCGAAGGCTACCGCAATCAGGAAAGCTATCAAACCCGCGATGATTACGAGTACGGCATAAACCCTTATGTAGGCGAATTCGGCTATCAACCTTATGGCATGGAGTACGAGACTTACGGAGCCTTGGGAACCAGAAATTGGCAAGGTCAAAGCTATCAGCTCAATTGCCGGGATATTATGACCAGAGACGTGACCACCTGCACACCCGACACCCATTTAAGAGTGGTGGCAGAAATGATGGATGATGAAAATGTCGGGTCAATTCCTGTCGTTGAAAATGGTCGCCTGGTGGGCATCGTGACCGATAGAGACATCGTTTGCCGCGTGCTGGCAGAAGGCAAAGATACGCGCCTGACAACCGCCAAAGATGCCATGACCGAAGATATTATCACCTGCCACCCGGATGAATCGGTAATGGAAGCCATCAATAAAATGGGCGAATATCAAGTCCGCCGCATTCCGGTTTGTGACGCAAACGGCAGACTTCGCGGCATGGTTGCCACCCGAGATATTGCCCTTGAAGCCGAACGCAACATAGAACTCGCACGCGCCCTCGAACGCATCTCACAACCGAAAAAATACTGGCGAGGGAATCGATAGCTTTTCATCTCGTTCACCAAAATGCGCCGTTTACCTGAATGGTTACGGCGCATTTTTATTTATGCCTATCCATTCAATTAATTTTCACTGAGTACGCGATGCTGGTGACTTGCACGCACTTGCTTTACCTTGTGATGGCACAACCCAATTTGTTGCTCCCCTCTTGTACGACTGTTAGAATTTGATTTAATTCATTGGGCGACATTCTGAACATGACACAAACACTTTTACAGGATAAATTCGGGCGAGTGATTCGTGACCTGCGCATCTCTGTGACCGACAAATGCAATTTCCGTTGTTTTTATTGCATTCCCGATGAAGATGTGGTGTGGAAACGTCGTCAGGATATTCTCACTTACGAAGAAATCATTCTGATTGCCGAAATCGCCGTAAGCCTTGGCGTCGAAAAACTCCGCCTCACGGGTGGCGAGCCGCTGCTTCGCAAAGATATTGAATTTTTAATCGAACGGCTGGCAAAAATCGAAGGTGTCAAAGACCTGGCGCTGACGACCAACGCCGATGGTTTGAAAGAACGCGCTAAAAGTTTGCGTGATGCGGGACTTTCACGTTTAACCATCAGTTGTGATTCCTTAAAGCCCGAAGTCTTCAAACAAATCACTCGTCGTGATGCGCTGCAATCGGTGCTCGATGGCATAGAAGGGGCTATGGCAGCCGGTTTCGCGCCGCCCAAGATTAACTGTGTGGTGATTCGTGGAATGAATGAAACGGAAGTTGCGGATTTCGCAGATTTCGCCAGACAGACCGGCGTTGCCATGCGCTTCATCGAATATATGCCGCTTGATAACGCGCACCAATGGGATAGAACCATGATGGTGAGCGGTCGCGAAATTCTGGAGCGCATCGAAGCCCGGCATAAACTGGTTCCCATCAAACGCGATAATCCAAGCGAAACCGCCTTGAAATATGTTTTCGCGGATGGCGCAAAGGGAGAAATCGGCATCATCGCACCGGTCACTCAGGCTTTTTGCGGCGCGTGTTCGAGGCTCAGACTAACTGCCGATGGCAATTTGCGAACCTGCCTGTTTTCGATGGTTGACCACAGCATTCGCGACCGCATCCGACGCGACGATACACGCGCAGCGCTCGCCCAATTTATGATCGATACGGTCATGAAAAAAGAAGCCGGGCATCGCATCAATGAACCCGACTTCATTCAACCGCCACGCACTATGGTATTCATCGGCGGCTGAGCGAAATCTTTAGCTTCATTGCGCCGCTGCTGCCACCTTTCGCAAAAATCTATTCGTCTCAACCTTCATTTAAGCGTTGCGCTGTCGGGATATTTGCACCTCCTGGAGATTTTCAAGTTTTACGAATGCTTCGTGCAATTTTTGCGGTTTACCAAGCACGCCTTCAAACAGGTCGCCGACTTTGTCCACACGCCTGAGTATATTTTTAATCGTGAAATCCTGTGGCGTAATTTTTTTGCGGCTGACTTCTTCCCATTTGAGCGGCGCAGAAACCGTGGCTCCGGGTTTAGGTCGCGCGGAATAGGGCGCAACCACCGATTTGCCGCGCGCGTTCTGCAAATAATCGACATAGATTTGCTGCTGCTTTCGTTTACTGAGCATTCGTTCAACGGCTGCGAGTTCAGGGTTTTCTTTAACTACGAGTTTTGCAACCTGCTCGGCAAACCCGGCGACCTGTTCATAGGTATAAATCGTTTTAATCGGCACATAGATATGAATACCTCTTGAACCGGAGGTTTTCGCGTAAGCTTCGAGTCCGAGGTTTTCCAGAACTTTTCTGGTCGTAAGAGCAACTTCACAAATCATCGGAAATTCCACGCCGGTTCCGGGGTCGAGGTCGAAAACCAAATAATCGGGATTATCGAGATGTTTGATTCGCGAATGCCAGGGGTGGCGTTCAATCGCGCCGAGGTTCGTCATATAAAGCAAAGTCGCGGGATTATCACAAATCAAATAATCCACGGTGTGCCCCTCGGCAACATCAAGCCTGACGGTGCGCACATAATCGGGGACTTCATCGACATCGTGTTGATGAAACGAAAAACCGTTGATGCCTTCCGGGTAACGTTTCATGATCATCGGGCGGTCTTTCAGGTAAGGCAAAATGGTATCGGCAATCTCATAGTAATAACGTGCCAAAACGCATTTCGTGATGCCATCATCCGGGTAATAAATTTTGTCGAGATGAGTTAAAGCGACGATGTGCTTGCCAACTTTGAGATCGACATTGCCTTCCAGTTTCTCAGCCGTAAACGCGCGTCTAACGGTCATCAACCGGCGACCGGGCTGAGTTGCAACTTCTTTTTCGACTGCTGTTTTTTTTGAAGCAGCAGATTTTTCCGATTGGCTTTCGATAGCGCTCTTGCTCTGTTTTTCGGGAAGAATTAATTCAAGTTGCCAGCCGGATTTTGCATAATCATCTTTCGCTTTCATGAGCAGCCAGTGATTCACCTGATCGGTCAAGCGAATGAGATTGAATTCGCCGCCCAACTTTTCACCGTTCAAAATAAATTTAAGTTTTCCGTCTTCGTACCCCTGCATCGGATTTTCATCGGTAAGCGGTTCATAAGTCCCCGTATCCCAGATTAATTGTTCACCCGCGCCATAACTGCCTTCAGGAATGGTGCCCTGAAATTTCAAATAACTGACAGGATGATCTTCGGTGGTAATTGCCAGCCGTTTGACATCCGGGTCAAGCGACGGACCTTTACGAATCGCCCAGGATTTCAAAACGCCGCCCATTTCCAGGCGAAAATCAAAGTGCAAATTGGAAGCATGATGTTCCTGCACAACAAAGCGGTGATGTTTGCTCTTTGAGATTTCTCCGCGAGGTTCACTGGTCTGTTGAAAGTTCCTTTTCTTATTATAAAGCCTCAATCCCATGTTGCTGA
Source organism: Acidobacteriota bacterium (assembly GCA_040754075.1). Taxonomy (NCBI): domain Bacteria; kingdom Pseudomonadati; phylum Acidobacteriota; species Acidobacteriota bacterium. The sequence continues at coordinate 50,810 of JBFMDH010000039.1, read as the reverse complement.
TTCCTTCACTCGCTTTTTTTCCGCAATCCCATCGACCCCTTGTATATTTTGCAATCAAGTCAAAATGATCTGTCGTTCGATTTCAACTCACTTTTCTTCATCATTTATTTTCAATATCAGAAATGCAAGACGAATGCCGCATCGCTGTGTGTGATTAATCGCCTGCAAGGCGCTGAAAGACATTTTTAAAACCTTGCTCACAGATAGATTGATTGTTAATCTCAAGTTTGCCTGCAACAAAAATCAATGAGCGATGGATGGCACTGCTTGAATTGATTGTTGATGCACCAATGATTCAGGCAAAACGGGAATTAACGCAATCTGGAAATAAAAACGCGCTTCGCGTTTCATAAGGGTTTGAAATTTTATGAGCAGCAAAGTCGAGGCGACAATCGAAAATTTGTACAAGGTTCGGGATAACGGCAAAGCTGAAATCGTCAATGGAGAGTTAGTCTATATGAGTCCCACAGGATTTCTGCCAAACTACGCAGCCGGTGAAATCTTTGCCAGCCTCAGAGATTATGCGCGAAAAACCAAACGCGGCTATGCTTTAACCGATAACATCGGCTTTATCGTCAATTTGCCCAATCGCCAATCCATCAGCCCCGACGCTTCGTTTTATACAGGTCGCCCAACAGGCGGTAAATTCCCCGAAGGCGCGCCGATTTTTGCTGTTGAAGTCAGAAGCGAAAATGATTATGGCGCGAAAGCCGAACAACAGATTATCGAAAAGCTTGCCGATTACTTTGCGGCAGGGACACAGGTCGTCTGGGATGTTGATGTGCTCAGAGGCGAGTTGATCAGCGTTTATCGTTTCGATATGCCCCATCAGGCAACGGTTTTTCGGCGCGGCGAAAGGGCGAATGCTGAACCGGCTCTGCCCGGTTGGACAATGGCGGTTGATGATTTGTTTTTATAACCGATCTTTGGTTCAATGAATTTTTTCAGGGGAGCTTCAACGGAGGCTGAGAGTCCCACAGCGGGAGACCCTAAGAACCTGATGCGGATAATGCCGACGCAGGGAGAACTCAGGAAACGCTATTGAGCCGTTCCGTTCTCTCGCAGGCGGAACGGCTTTCGTTTTTAAGGACTGAGGACTGAGGACTGAGAAGAAACGATGAAGTAGGAACGATGAAGGATGAACAAGAAGAAAATCTTAGTTCATATTTCATATTTCATACTTCATACAACTCAGTCCTCAGTCCTCAGTCCTCAGCACTTTTTAGAATCGAGGTAGAAAAAATGAGCGACACAAAAATCAATGGCAAAGTGAATTTTCCGAAATCGCAAAGAGTTTATGTGCAGGGTTCACGCGACGACATCAGCGTGCCGTTTCGCGAAATCGCTTTGAATCCGACGCGCAGCCTGAACGGTGCGATTGAAGAGAACGCCCCGGTGCGGGTTTACGATTCCACAGGCGCGTGGGGCGACCCGAAGATTAACTGTTCATCAACCGATGGGCTGGCGGCACTCAGACGCAACTGGATTATCGAACGCGGCGATGTTGAAGAATATGTCGGTCGCGCCATTCAACCGCAAGATGATGGCTACCTCACGGAAGGCGCAAAAGAATACGCCAAACAGAATGACCGCTTTGAATCATTTCCGGGACTTCGCCGTCTGCCGCTGCGCGCCAAATCAGGTCAGGCGGTGTCGCAAATCGCTTATGCCAGACGCGGCATCATTACCCCGGAAATGGAATTCATCGCGATTCGGGAAAACCTCGGCAGGCAAGCCGCTTTTGCAGCCGCTAAAACCGGCGACCGCAGTTCGCTCTATTTTCAACACGCGGGCGAATCGTTCGGCGCAAGCGTTCCGCGTTTTGTGACGCCGGAATTCGTATGCGATGAAGTGGCTCGCGGTCGCGCCATCATTCCCGCCAACATCAATCACCCGGAATCGGAACCGATGATTATCGGCAGAAATTTTCTGGTGAAGATTAACTCGAACATCGGCAATTCGGCAGTCGCTTCGTCGATTGAAGAAGAGGTCGAAAAGATGCGTTGGTCAATCAAATGGGGCGCAGATACGGTGATGGATTTATCGACGGGCAAAAACATTCACGAAACCCGCGAATGGATTATCCGCAATTCGCCGGTGCCGATTGGCACAGTGCCGATTTATCAAGCGTTGGAAAAGGTAGACGGCAAAGCCGAAGAACTCACCTGGGAAACCTATCGCGACACCTTGATTGAACAAGCCGAACAGGGTGTTGATTATTTCACGATTCACGCGGGCGTGTTGCTGCGCTACATTCCACTCACCGCCAAACGCACGACCGGGATTGTGTCGCGTGGCGGTTCGATTATGGCGAAGTGGTGCTTAGCGCATCACCAGGAGAGTTTTCTGTATACGCATTTTCGCGAGATTTGCGAAATCATGCGCGCTTATGATGTGTCGTTCAGTTTGGGCGATGGCCTCAGACCCGGCTCGATTGCCGATGCCAACGACGAAGCGCAATTTGCCGAACTTGACACCCTCGGCGAACTCACGAAAATTGCCTGGGATATGGATTGTCAGGTGATGATTGAAGGACCGGGGCATGTGCCCTTGCATTTGATTAAAGAGAATGTTGACCGGCAACTGGCGGTCTGTCACGAAGCGCCGTTTTATACCCTGGGTCCACTCGTCACCGACATCGCGCCGGGTTACGACCACATTACCTCAGCGATTGGCGCAGCAATGATTGGCTGGTTTGGCACAGCGATGCTCTGTTATGTGACGCCCAAAGAGCATCTGGGACTGCCGAATAAAGACGATGTGCGCGATGGGGTGATTGCTTATAAAATTGCCGCGCATGCTGCCGATTTAGCCAAGGGACATCCGGGAGCGCAATATCAGGACAACGCTTTATCGAAAGCGCGTTTTGAATTCCGCTGGGAAGACCAGTTTAATTTAGCTCTTGACCCGGAACTGGCAATGGAATATCACGACGAGACCTTGCCGCAGGAAGGCGCAAAAGTGGCGCACTTCTGTTCCATGTGTGGCCCGCATTTCTGTTCCATGAAGATTACTCAGGAAGTGCGCGATTACGCCGCGCATAAAGAGCTAGATGAGCAGACGGCTATCGAAGCGGGCTTGCAAGAGAAGTCGCAGCAGTTTGTCCAACTCGGCTCAGAGATTTACACCAAAGCTTGATTAATGTAGATTGCCCCACGGCAAATCTGTTAATTTACGTTAGGTAAATAGAGGATTGGCAATATGACAAATGGAGAAATATTACGCCAACTTTTTCGAGGATTTGCACAGCGTGATGATTCTGCGTTTCGTACTGCTGCCGAAAAACTGATTAAAGAAGAAAGAGAAAAAAACCATCGTTTGTTAGCAGACGATTTAGAAAGAATTCTACTCAATGGAAATGGTACTCACATTGAAAAAAAGAATGCCATAAATCCATACGAAGTTCCCAAAGATCGAGAACGTGGCTTTCCACTCCTTGATATTGCAGAATATGCCTTTGATTGGGAGCGTATTGTCCTCGCAGAAAAATCTCTCAACATTCTCAAGCGAATTGCCAAAGAGCATCATCATAAAGATTTATTAGCAAGTGGAGGGGTTAGACCTACTCAAAAAGTACTCTTTTTTGGGCCACCTGGGTGCGGAAAAACACTTGCGGCTCAGGTGCTTTCAGCAATCTTATACTTTCCCTTAGTAACAGTAAGATTTGATGCAGTAGTATCTTCATATCTAGGAGAAACTGCCGCAAATCTTAGAAGGGTTTTTGATTTCGTTCGACGTGGACAATGGGTAGTTCTTTTTGATGAGTTCGATGCCATTGGCAAAGATCGCGATAATCTTTTTGAGCATGGTGAACTGAAGCGTGTAGTAAACACACTTCTTCAGTTAATGGATGCTTTTCGCGGCGAAAGCTTACTTATTGCAGCTACCAATCATGAAGGGTTGCTAGATAAGGCTGTTTGGCGTAGATTTGAATCCGTTGTTCAGTTTTCTTTACCATCTTTGCAAGATCGAATTTTGATGTTGCGTCAATTTCTTAGAGGTTTTGATTATTCAAACTTAAACCTTGAAGCGATTGCCAAACAAATGAGAGACGCAACTGGTGCAGATATTGAACGACTATGTCTCGAGTCTGTACGATTAGCATTATTAGAAAGTCGCAACCAAATTTATCAGAAAGATGCACAAGCTGCTCTGAGTTCATTTCGGGAACGTATGACTATTTCCCGACAGCTTTCGCAAATCGCAGACAACTGTAATAAACAGGCTAACAGAAATAATAAAAAAAACAGTTGAGGTAAAAAGTAGATGGCTAGGAATTTAGAACACTTGGAACTACCTAGCTGGGAACAACCATTGCAAAGGCGTAGACAAAGCAGAGGAAGATATGTCGAAAGAGACAGCCGCCAAGAGCATGGGCAAATGCTAATTGAGCAGGCAGAACAGATTGCCAACCGCTTGCAACAACGGCAACAAACTGCACCGCAGGGCATCAATCCAAAACTTATATTCAAACTTCAATTGAACCCCAAAGGTTATCTGGACGAGAGACAACTTGAGCAAATGGGTTTGCAAATGTTAGCAAGAGACTCTCGTCGTGCAGTCGTGGTATTCCCTGATGAGTCCACTTTAAACGAGCTACGCCGTCGGTTAAGAAGTTATGCTCAGGAGGAACAATATCAAGGTTTAGCAGCGATTGATGCGATTCAAGAACTCAGTTCTGGAGATCGTTTAGGATCAATGTTAAGAATTCAACCCTTGGAAAATGACGAATTTGCCTCTTTGGACATAGAGCTTTGGCATACAGGAAATCGTCAAAAATGTCAGCAAAACATAGGGGAAATTCAGAATTTTTTGGGAAGAGCGGCTGTCACAGATTCATGGATAGGCGAAAACATATGCCTAATACGCGCTAAAGTTAATGCGGAGATGTTGGCCTTATTACTCGAGATTGATTACATCAAAGAAATAGACCGCAGACCAGCACCAACTTTTGAAATGCTTGATGTTGCCAGACTCGAAATAGCCCAACTTCAGGTAGAGCAAGAAATTCCAGGCAATTTGGTAGGTATATTGATTATAGATAGTGGTGTCATGCAAAAGCATCCTCTAATTGGGTTAGCGTTAGGAGATGCACAAGTTTTTCCAGATAGTTTGCGCGAACGAATTGCAGGTGGGGCAGAGGATGGTGATCAACGGTCAGGCGGACATGGGACAGCAGTCGCTGGTATTGCTCTTTACAACAATGTTGGAGAATGTATCTCCAACAGAACTTTTCTTCCTTCTGCTCGCCTTTTTTCTGCTAGGGTGACGGATGATCAAAATGAATATGATGAGAATGAATTAGTTGAACACCAATTAGAAGAAGCCATTGATTACTTCTTGAATAACTATCCTGCCATTAAAGTCATTAACATCTCTTTAGGGGATAGCAGGCTTGTTTACTCAAGTGGCAACTATCAATTTCGTTTTGCCTCCACTATTGACGAACTTGCACATCGTTATCGTGATCGTGAGATTATCTTTGTTATATCAACAGGAAATTTCTTTCCCACCGAACTAAGCGATGAAGAGATTTTTCAACAATACCCTACATATTTGCTGGATGAAAAGGCTCGTTTGATTGACCCGGCTACATCAGCATTAGCACTAACAGTTGGTGGTCTATCATATGGTTCAGGTAGAGATATACAAAGACATTATGACCGAGGCATCGAACGACTGGTTGCAGGAGAGGAAGGCTGGCCATCTCCATTTACTCGAACAGGATTAGGCGTTGATGGATCCATTAAACCAGATGTGGTGGATTTTGCCGGAGACTGGAAGTTTGAAAGAGGTCGTATTTCTGAATTGCATAATATAAATCCTCAACCAGCCTATGCGGGTTTACCTTCAACTGCTAAAAACTTTGCACCACCAGATGGTAAATTATTTAGGACAGTTGCAGGCACAAGTTTTGCAGCCCCTCGCGTTGCTAATTTGGCGGCTCAATTATTCGGAGAATTCCCAACCGCTTCTTCTAACCTGATAAGAGCATTGATTGCAGATTCAGCGAGAATCCCTCAAAATCGACCATTACTTTTTTCTGATAGGCAACCTTGGGATAAGGATTTATTAAGAGTCTACGGGTATGGTCACCCCGATTTTGCAAGAGCTCGGTGGTCAGATAATAATGAAGTCCTTTTAATGACAGATGGGCTAATTGACATTGATTCTTTTCAAATATTCCAAGTCCCATCTTTGCCGCAAGAGTTCCTTACTGCTCAAGGGAAGGGTTGCATTTCTGTTTCACTTGCTTTTGATCCTCCTACGCGCCATACCAGAGGCGACAGCTATCTAGGTGTAACTATGGAATTTTGTCTTTTCAGAAATATTGAACCGGAATCTATCACAGAAGCTCTTCGCGCCTGGAACCGTGATGAGATAGAAAATATTGGAGGAAACGCCGATATACCTATTTTAGGAGATATTAATCGAAATCGGCTCAAACTCAATCCTCGATCCACTTTAAGAAAGAAAGGAACCCTACAGCGAGGAAGCCTCCATATTTCAAATGCAAATTGGCAATATGACGGCAACTCATTGTATTTAGCTGTAATCTGCCAACGCAAATGGGCACCTGTTGATATTACGAGTCAGCGATTCGCTGTTGTTGTCTCGCTATCTCATGAAAATCCAACTGTTGATATATACGCTCACGTATATCAACAGACACGTATCAGCCAAAGAACTCGAATACGAATCTAAATCAGATAGTAAAGGATTAGTACATTAACCAAGTAGCGTTATATATCTAATGTAACGTGAATTTATTAGTAATTTTGAATAGTTCGCACTAAACCAGAAATTAAGACATTGGCACACTCGAGGTTGCGAGCATACCCATAAACAAGGCTTTATCACAATATGGAGTGTACCAAGCTTCTGCATTCCGGTTTAGACATTTGTACCAATCCCTTAAGTTTCGATTTAGTAACGTTCCCCACATTGAAGTATCGCTTATTACTTTAGGTACTCGCTCGCTTCAACGTATTCGACGCTTGGCGATTCTTTCAAGAATTCGCGCAACAGTTTTACGTGACCTGCGCCGATGAGCACTAAAATTCTATCGTCCGGTGAATCGGCGGCGCGCACCACATTCATCGCTATTTTTAAATTGCGTTCGTACCAACCGGCAACCACATCCGCGCCGGTGTAATCTGCTCCCTTCCCGGCTTCGGCAAGCAGCAGATAGAGGCGATGCAATCTCGCCTGCGCTGCCGAATCATTCATGGTACGGAGTTGTTCGAGCACCGTGTATTTATTGGCTTCGGCTTGCATTTTGGTAACAAAGCCCATCGCCTGTTGAAAGCGTTCCAGAAATTTCTGCTGCCCGTTAGTCTGCGCCGATTTCAACAAAGCGTCGAAATCCATGTCTTTTTTCCAATCTATCGGGTACAGCATCCGGTGATTCAATTCTTTCGCCAGACGAAATGCCACTTGATAAGTTTCGCTCTCTTTCAATTCAAATTTATTTTGCAGATAAAGATTGTAATTGTCGTTGACCGTGGTGTTGCCGTAAGGAACTTCGATGGCGATTTTCGTCGGTTTAAAGGCTTTGATTTTATCAATCAATTCGCGGACTTCCTGCTGGCGTTTGGCGCTTAAAATACTGTCGCGTTCAGCTTTGGTGTAATCGAGTCCGGGATTGGCGAAATGAAAGGTGCCCAAAATCATCACCTTGGGTTTCGGCGCATCGGTGTCGAGTCCGGGAATGGTTTTGGGAAGCTCTTGGGCATAGGCAGTCAAACTACATAGCAAGGTCAAAATCGGTAGCATCAATTTTCTCATTTTAAAGTGTCCTTAATATTCAAATGAATTATGTTGCCAGATATTTTATCTCAGGCTTGCATTACGTCGAATCTGCCAAATGATGTTTCAGATTTTTTCTTTGGGTTCAAGCGTTGATAGTTTTATATACCGCTCATTGGTGCCAACCTCTCGGTGTCACATTTTCATAAAAATGGCTGCTTGAAGCTGTCAGCATCCGGTCTTCAGCTTCTGCAAATCAGCGCAAACTCATAAAACCCTTTTGCTGGTTTGAATTTTGTTTGCATGGCATAAAAACAATTAATGAATTGGTGATGGGCTTACGGAAAAAGACCTGGCTGATTTTCAAATTGAATTTCCCAGCGGATGCGGCGGATTAAGCGGATGAGTGCGGATTTTTTAATCGATAAATTCGATTCATCATTGCTAACCCCTGAATAATTTTATCCGTCCTCATCCGCCGCATCCGCAAAATCCGCTGGGAAGCCAACCTTGAGTAGTGGCACAATGACTTTCCGTAGCAAACGCTGGACTTCAATCGGTTCGTGGAGCCTGCATTAGACCTATCGAACAATCATTGAAGTTTAATTCGTGCGGACGCTTAACGAAGTTTTTTAGAAAGGGTTCATTATATTCTGTGACTCACCCGAGAATTATTTCACTCATCGCCAGTTCAACTGAAATCGTTTGCGCTTTGGGAATGCAGCAATTTTTAGTCGGACGTTCGCACGAATGCGACTTCCCCGCTACCGTCAAACGGCTGCCGGTTTGCACCGCGCCGAAATTCAATGTCGAAGGCAGCAGTTACGAAATTGACCAGCGCGTCAAAGCCGTGTTGCAGGAAGCCTTGAGCGTTTATCGGGTTGACGCCGAACTTTTGGAAAAATTGCAACCGACGCACATCATCACGCAGGCGCAATGCGAAGTCTGTGCGGTCTCTTTGAAAGATGTTGAACGGGCTGTATGCGAACTCACCAGTTCACATCCGCAAATCGTTTCGCTTGAACCGAACGCCCTCGTGGATATCTGGCGCGATATTCAAAAAGTCGCCGATGCCTTAAATATTTCCGAACGCGGTGAACAGTTTATCGAACAGGCAAAAGCCCGCCTGCAGACGATTGCCGAACGCGCCCAACAACTTGACCATCATCCGACGCTTGCCTGCATCGAATGGATAGAGCCGCTCATGGCGGCGGGCAACTGGATGCCTGAACTTGTGGAGATGGCGGGCGGCACCAACCTGTTTGGCGAAGCGGGAAAACATTCGCCGTGGATGAGTTGGGAAGCGTTGGTCGCCAAAGACCCCGAAGTGATAGTCGTGACGCCTTGCGGATTCGATATAGCGAGAACCCTTGAAGAGATGGCGTTGCTGGCGACGAAACCGGAGTGGAAGCGTTTGCGCGCCGTGCAACAGCAGCGCGTTTTTGTTGCAGACGGCAATCAGTATTTCAATCGTCCGGGTCCGCGTGTGGTCGAATCTCTGGAAATTTTCGCGGAAATTCTGCATCCCGAAATTTTTCAATTCAACCACGAAGGCAGCGGTTGGATGCGATATAGTGAATGAGCGCACATTTCTTATAAAAAATAGCCTGATTTAAAAAGCGAAAACATTATGCTTGTTTGGTCGGGCAGCCGTCATATAATCGGCTTTGCACTATTTTTTGAAAGGCATTAAATATGAATCAGGAAATCGAAATCAGTTCTCCCAAAGAAGTCGTCGAACCGAAACGCATCAAACAACCGCCGTTGTTTTTTGACCACACCCAGATGATTATTTCCCGCCTCGAAGAGATCACCGGATATAAAACGCTGGTCTACTGGACCTCATTCAGAGGCAATGTTTGCGATAACGATGTCGTGGCGCTTTACGAAATATTTAAAAAAATCGGACAGGGCGAAACCCTCGCCGTCTTTATCAAATCAGGCGGCGGCGATGTCGAAGCGGCATTGAGAATCGTCAACCTCATTCGCGAATATTACAAAAATATCATCGCTCTGGTTCCCCTGGAATGCGCTTCGGCAGCGACCATGATGGCGCTTGGCGCAAACGAAATTCGTATGGGTCCGCTTGCCCATTTGACGGCGATTGATTCATCGCTCACCCACGACCTGTCGCCGGTTGACCATATAGACAATCGCCGCGTCAGCGTCAGTCAAGACGTCATGAGCCGCATTGTGAACCTGTGGAATCACAATGCCAAAGACCATCACGAAAATCCTTATGCGGAAGTCTTCAAATACATTCACCCGCTGGTCGTGGGCGCGATTGATCGGTCGAGTTCGCTGTCAATAAAAATCTGTCAGGAGATTTTGTCTTATCACATCAACGACGAACAGGAATGCAAGCGCATCAGTCAGCATTTGAATGCCAATTATCCTTCGCACAGTTATCCGATTACCGCGCGCGAAGCCAAACGCATCGGTTTGAAAGTCACAACGCTTGATGAAACAGTCAATGAATCGCTGCTCGATTTGAACAAACTCTATTCGGGAATGGCGCAAAAAGCCATCACCGATTTCGATGAGTATAACTATCACGACAATGAAATTCTCAACATTCTGGAAGCCGGCAACATTCAAATCTATTACCAGAATGACAAGGACTGGAATTACATTCGCGAAGAGCGGCGTTGGCAAACCCTCAATGATGAAAGCTCGTGGCGAACCCTTGAAGTAATTAACGGTGAAAAAGTTCGTTCAACCTTGCACATTCGCTAAACAGTAATTTAATCGTTGTATCAAGCCCCACAGGGCAATGGCATGAAGTTAAGGAAAACGGTAGCGCAGACTGTCGAGTCTGCGCCGATTTATGAAAGTCCGTCCTCAAAATTTCAAGGAGTCTTCGACGAAAATTGCCGCTACCCTTCAGGGGTTGAACCATTGCTTGACTTGTACCCAACGCGATGCGTTGAGCTTTTGGATTATACCCCTATGGGGCGTTTAAACGGTTCCATCAATCTCAACCGCTATATCGGTTGGCGAAAACCCGATTCAGCAATGCCGCCAATTTATCACTTACGCATCGGGGTATGGCATTGTGATAAATTGGCGGCAGGGGTTTTTAATGGCAACAGGAAATCCCGCCGAAAGTATTTTCCAGACCTTGATGCCTGACGCTACAATGCAACCTATGAAAAGAGAAAATATTTCAAGCGGAATGCCCTGGGAACCGGTGGTCGGCTATTCGCGAGCCGTGCGCATCGGCAATACGATTTATGTATCCGGCACCACCGCAACCGATGAAGCGGGCGCGATTGTCGGCATCAATGATGCTTATGCGCAAACCATTCAAACCATCAAAAATATCGAACGCGCCTTGCACAAAGCCGGTGCGCAACTTGCGGATGTCGTGCGCACGCGCATCTATGTAACCAACATTGCTGAATGGGAGAAAATCGGCAAAGCGCATGGCGAGTTTTTCTCAAACATAAGACCGGCAACGTCGATGGTTGAAATCAGACGTCTGATTTCGCCTGAAATGCTGGTTGAAATCGAAGCCGTCGCCGTAGTCAACGACTAAACGAGGCATTGAGATGAGCACCGGAAAACTCGCAGCGATTTGGATTAAACGAGCGAAACGCGGCCCGATGGATGCGGTTGAAAAGGCTCTATTGGTTGCCGGTCGCGGCTTGAGAGGCAATGCCAATCAAGGCGGCAAACGTCAGGTCACAATCATCGCTCAAGAAACCTGGGAAGCGGTCATGCAGCAGTTGAACGCCGAGCTATCGCCGGCGACGCGACGCGCCAATTTAATGGTCACGGGAATTTTGCTGGCAAAAACTCGCGGGCAGATTTTGCGCATCGGCAATTGTCGCATTCAAATTTATGGCGAAACCCGCCCCTGTGAACGGATGGATGAAGCCCTTTCAGGTTTGCGCGAAGCATTAAAAACCGATTGGGGCGGCGGGGTATTCGGCGAGGTTTTGGACGATGGTGAAATCGCTGTGGGTGACGCGGTGATTATGGAGAGCGAACCTCTCAACCCAAAAATCTAATAAAATAACCGCCGGTATCAAATCGTGTGTGCGCCCCAAACCCGCGTTGCCATAAAGTCCGGCAAGTTCCCCCGGTGGGGTTACTGGTGATTTTTATCCGGTCGTATTCAACGGCATTCGCCGGATTTCATATATTCGGAATTGCGCAAATTCTTGAGATATAAATCGATTTATTTAACCGGCGTTCAAGAAACCAACTGACCATTTAAACTAAATTGTCATCCGGCTCAGACCATAAAATTCTTTTAACTCAAACATCGGATGTTAAGGGTCGCCTGATCTTGATGGTGAATCGCATTTAAGCGGTTTTATATATTTTATGGTTGCACGATGGTGATGCCATATTACGAACCGATACTCCTGGGGAATTCTGCTTTCAGAATAGATACAATATCTTGCTTTTTAAAAGCCCCGAACGTAATATGAGCTTGTTTCTAGCGAACCTTTCGGGTTATCGGTAAATAACATTTTGTATAGGGTGACGATCTCCGTCTCTTAATTGACAGTTTCAAAATGAGCATCCGACTCCCCGAAGATGCTAATCGAAATGGCGGTATGAAGTACGGGTTAATGTTAAAGACCACAAGCATCTGTGGCTAACGCGGTGTTTTCACTATTAATAGTGATTTTCAGCGGGGGGTGGGAGAAGTATGTTTATGAAAGCGGTAGTTACCCCCATTATCTTTTATGATTTGACGGGTGAAATAATTGGCTGGAACAAGGATGCGGAAAAGCTTTTCGGTTACGCGGCAACGGAAATATTAGGTTCCTCATTTACCCGCCTGACTCCCGAAAATCATCTGGAAAAAGTCCGGCAAATTTTCCAATGTCTCAAACAATGCCAGTCCACCATTTCAATACCCACGGTGCGCCTTGATAAAAACGGAGAATCCATTGCCGTTCAGGGCACTTATTCGGTAATCAAAAATCGGGCAGGCGAGGTTGTCAGTTTTTCGGAAACCCTGGAATCTCCCACAGAACCCTTTGCAATCGCACAATCAAACGACGCTTGGGCGCATCAGCATCAACCGTTTATTGAAAAAAAGAGACTTGAACAAATCCCTTCGGAGGTTATTCAAAGCGCAACCGCCATCACCAACAGCCAACCGGCGGAAACGCCATTACCACATCAGGACGAGTGGTATCGCGCCATCATCGAACACAGTCAGGATAGTGTCGTGGTGATAGCCGCCGATAACCATATCAACTATGTCAGCCCTTCTGCGGTTCGCGTCGAAGGTTACTCGGCAGAAGAACTGCTTGGGCGCAACGGATTAGAGAATACCCATCCCGACGATATCCCTTACGTTCAACAGATTATTGAGCGATTAATCGCCAATCCCGGAACCCCGATGCCGGTGCTCTGGCGGCGGCGTCATAAAAACGGCAACTGGTTATGGCTGGAAGGAACCGCCACTAATTTATTGAATAATCCGGCAGTGCGCGGCATCGTCACCAATTACCGGGATGTCACCGAACGCTTACAAGCTGAGGAAAATCTCCGCCGTGAACGCGCCCAGATTGAAGCGGTATTTCAGGCGATTCAAGAAGGATTGGTGGTTTCCGATATGACCGGCAATCTGTTCATGATTAATGAAGCCGAAGCCCGTATCAACGGCTTTGCTTCCGTCGATGAGATGAAGCAGAGCCTGGCGTTTTATGCCGAACGTTACGAACTGCGGACTCCTGACGGAGACCTTCTGCCCTTTGAAAATTGGCCGTTAAATCGTGTGCTCAGAGGCGAAGCGATTAAAGACTGGGAATTGCTTGGACGGCGAAAAGATACCGGACAACAATGGGTTTTCAGCTTCAGCGGCGAACCGGTGTTTGATCAACAAGGCGAACAAATTCTCGCGGTTATTGGAACGCGCGACATCACCGAACAGAAGCGCGCCGAAAAAGCCTTGCGCGAAAGTGAAGCGTTGTTTTCAACCGTCTTTCGCGTCAGCCCCGTGAGTATCGTTATCACCAAACTCGAAGACGGCACCTATCTCAATGTCAATGACGCATTCTTGAAACGTTATGGGTTGACCCGCGAAGCGGTCATCGGTCGAACCTCAACAGAATTGAGCTTGTGGGCAAATCCCGCTCACCACACCGAAATGTATGAACGGCTGCGTCAGCAAGGGTACATCCACAATTTTGAAACCCGGTATCGTAAGCTCTCCGGAGAGCTTGGCGATATTTTACTTTCGGCAGAAATCATTGACCTCGCCGGTCAAGCCTATGTGTTGAGTCTGGGCTATGACATTACCGAAAGAAAACAGGCGGAAGAGACGGTACATCAACTCAACCTTGAACTCGAAGCCCGCGTCAAACAACGAACCGCGCAACTGGAGGCTGCCAATCAGGCGCTCGAATCGTTCAGCTATTCGGTGTCGCACGATTTGCGCGCGCCGCTGCGCACCATCGACGGATTTTCGCAAGCCGTGCTTGAAGATTACGGGTCGCTTTTACCGGCAGAAGGTCAACGCTATCTGCACATCATTTGTGATGGGGCAAACCACATGCGGCAGTTGATCGATGATTTATTGCAGTTTTCGCAAGTCAGCCGTCACACCTTAATCAAACAAACAGTGAATAGCCGAGAGCTTGTGCAAATGGCGCTTGATGAATTAAGCGCCGAAAAGCGGCAACAGCTTGAAATTCAACTCCGGGATTTACCCGAATGCACAGGCGATGCGCAATTACTCAAGCAGGTCTGGATTAATCTTTTATCCAATGCCTTGAAATACACACGCGGATGCGCCCCGGCCATCGTTGAGATTGGCTGTGTGCAGGAAGCCGGTAAAGATACCTTCTTCGTCCGCGATAACGGGGTCGGGTTCGATATGGCTTATGCCGGTAAATTATTTGGCGTGTTTCAGCGGTTGCATCGTGCAGAAGATTTTGAAGGAACCGGAGTCGGGCTTTCAATCGCGCGCCGTATCATTGATCGGCATGGCGGCAAAATCTGGGCAGAATCAATTGTTGATCAGGGCGCGACTTTTTATTTCACCTTGCACGAGGAGCCGTGACGATGAATGAAGCCATTGAAATTCTACTTGTCGAAGATAATCCGCACGAGCGGGAATTAACCATTAGAGCGTTAAAAAAGGCGCATCTCGCCAACCATATTCAAGTCGCTCGCGATGGCGTCGAAGCCCTGGAGTTTATTTTCTGCGAAGGGGCATTTGCTCATCGGCAAATCGAAGATCAACCCAAGGTCATCCTCCTGGATTTAAACCTCCCCAAGGTAAACGGGCTGGAAGTGTTGCAACGCATTAAAAGCGACCCGCGCACTGCTTCGATTCCCGTCGTCATGTTGACCTCATCAAAAGAACAGGAAGATGTCATTGAAAGTTACAAACTCGGCGTCAACAGCTATATCGTCAAGCCGGTAAATTTTGAAAGCTTCTCGGCAGCCGTTCACAATCTGGGAATGTACTGGCTGCTGCTCAACCAATTGCCAAAGCTGGAGAAGTGAAATGCCCCAAGCCATTCGCGTCCTCGTTGTCGAAGACAACCCCAATGATGCCGAACTGATTATTCGCGAACTAAACCGCTCAGGGTTTGCGCCTGAGTGGCATCGTGTGGATACTGAAAAAGCCTACCTTGAAAAACTTCATGCTGATTTAGCTGTGATTATTTCAGATTATCAGTTGCCGCAATTCAACGGCTTGCGGGCTTTGGAATTAGCCAAACAACACCAACCCGACGTGCCGTTCATTATCGTTTCAGGAACGATTGGCGAAGAACTTGCCGTTGCCGCAATGAAACTTGGCGCTGCCGATTATCTGCTCAAAGACCGCCTGGCGCGTCTGGGGCTTTCGGTCACCCAGGTGTTAGAACAAAGCCGCCTGCGTCTGGCGCATCGGCTGATGGATGAAGCGATCAGACAGGCTGAGGCGCGTTATCGTTCGATTTTTCAAAATGCCATAGAAGGGCTGTATCAAAGCACTCCCGACGGTCGCTTTATTACGGTAAATCCGGCAATGGCGCGGATTTTTGGCTATGATTCGCCCAATGATTTAATCTCACACATTACCAACATCGAAGAACAACTCTATGTTGACCCGGCGCGACGCGCTCAGTTTATCGAAGCTCTGCAAATCGCCGGTTCGGTCACGAACTTTGAAATTCAAGCGAAACGTAAAGACGGCAGTTTGATCTGGATTGCCGAACACACCCGCGCCTTTCGCAACGAACACGGCGAGTTGTATTACGAAGGCATCCTGCATGACATCAATGAACGCAAACTGACGGATGCGGCTTTGCGAAAGAGCGAAGAAGAGTTCCGCACCCTGGCGGATAATCTTCCCGTGGTGGTTGTCCGTTACGACAGGGATTTGCGCATTCGATACATCAACGCCGCTGTCGAAGCAACGTTTAAACAACCGCGTTCCGCAATCATTGGGCGCAAGCCAACAGAAATCGTGAATTTGACTCAGGGGCAGTTATGGGAAACCGCCATTCAAGAGGTTTTCGATTCGGGCAATACTGAGCTGTTGGAATACGACTATCAAGGACGTAAAGGACTTCGTTATGTGTCGGCGAGGCTCGTGCCGGAACACAACGCGGCGCAGGAAATTCACAGCGTACTGGCAATCGTTCAGGATATTACCAATCGGAAACGCGCCGAAGAGGAGGTGCGCAGGAGCGAAGAGCGTTATCGTTCACTGGCGCTATCGACTTCTCAAATCGTTTGGACGCTCGACCCGCAGGGCAATCTCACCAGCATCACCAATATCGAAAATACGCTGGGCGATGAATATGACCCGTTTAACTGGCTCATCAGTATTCACCCGGACGACCGCGAGCGCGTCGCCAAAAAATTTGAAGAGGGTCTCCGGCATCAGGTTCCGTTTGATGTCGAATACCGGCAAATCCACCTGGATAAAACCTATCATACCTATATTGCCAACGCCGTGCCGATCATCGAAGAAACTGGCACGGTGCGCGAATGGGTAGGCTCTTCGCTGGATATTACCGAACGCATACGCCTCGAAGAACAGTTACGCCAGTCACAAAAAATGGAAGCCATCGGTCAACTCGCGGGCGGTGTGGCGCACGATTTTAATAACCTGCTGACGGTCATCATCGGCTACAGCCAGCTAGGGAAAGATGTTCTCGATAGCAGCCACCCGCTTTACAGTAAATTTGAGATGATTGAAAAAGCCGGTCGCAGCGCCGCCTCGTTGACGGGACAATTGCTGGCGTTCTCGCGCCGGCAAATTCTGCAACCGATAGTTTTTAATTTGAATGACACGGTTGCCAATATTGAAAATATGTTGCGCCGCTTAATTGGCGAAGATATTGAACTGATCATTAAACTGGCTGCGGATTTGGGCGTCGTGAAAGCCGATCCCGGTCAAATCGAACAAATCATCTTTAATCTTGCGGTCAATGCCCGCGATGCCATGCCGCAGGGCGGCAAACTGATTATTGAAACCCACAATGCTGACCTGGACGAAACCTATGCGCGCAATCATATCGCCGTGACCACCGGCGCGTATGTCATGCTTGCCATCAGCGATACCGGAGCCGGGATTCCCAAAGAGATTCAGGAACGCATTTTTGAACCCTTCTTTACCACCAAAGAGACTGGTAAAGGAACCGGACTCGGATTATCAACCGTTTATGGCATTGTCAAACAGACCGGCGGAAATATCTGGGTTTACAGTGAAGTGGATAAAGGAACTTCATTTAAAATTTATCTTCCACGAACCCCTGAAGCATCCCTAACTACCAAGACTCAAATTTCGGCAGTTGATTCGTTAAAAGGGTCTGAAACGATTTTACTGGTCGAAGATGAAGAGATGATTCGCGGACTTGCGCGAATCATTCTCGAAAGCAGCGGGTACATCATCCTCGAAGCGAAAAACGCCCGTGAGGCGCTGGAAGTCTGTCAGCACTATCAGGGAACCATTGATTTAATGATTACCGATGTGGTGATGCCCGGAGCCAGTGGACGCGAATTGGCTGAAACGCTTAAAGGGCTTGGTTATCAAATGAAAGTGCTTTATGTTTCAGGCTACACCGAAAATACCATTGTCCATCACGGCATTCTCGATGCCGATATTCCCTTTCTGCAAAAGCCTTTCACACCGGACGCCCTGACCCGCAAGGTAAAAGAGTTACTGTTAAACCAGGCAACCTGATAAAGGTTCATCCAGCCTTATAGCTGTCAACTAAAGTTGACGGCTATTCATTGGCGACATTCCATCACAGTTACTTCACTGGCGGATCATTAAAAAAGTATTGAACTGCTTTTCTCTTTTGTTATGATAATTGGGCAAATAAAAACTGTTGATTGATTTTTATTTGAATTGCAATGTCCCTTCGGTACTCACCTTTGGCATTTGCCCTGTCGTAATCAGAACAATAATAAATTCAACCATAGTGGTCTCACCCCTCTTTGAGCAGTTGCGTTTTAATCTCCCCAACTATTTTTGATCACGCTCCTCAATTAAGGAGGTAACTCATGAAAGTTTCAAAATTATTTTTCTGGGTTCTCATTCTTTTAATTGCTACTCAAACCCAGGTACACGCCTATACCGATCCGGGTTCCGGCACCTTAATCTGGCAGATGTTACTGGCAGCATCATTCGGATTGGCGTTTTATTTGCGAAAAATTATCAGTTGGTTTCGCGCCTTAAAGCCACGTAAATCTTCCACTACATCAACAGATCGGACATCCGTCTGATGGCAAGTACCTGGCAGTTTATCAATCAGCGATGTTGCGACACACAGAAATAAAATCGCCTTCTTTTATGCGGTCGTTTCGTGACCCGGCAGGCTGCCTGTTGCTTACCAATGCTCGCGTTTTACGGGCAGTTAAAGCGGAAGCAATGGAGGAACTGAAAAGCTTTTTGGCGTCTTCAACGTTTCGCCAATTCCATCAACAAGGCGCTATCGTCAATACAGAGTTTCCGAATGAAGATGCGGCTCTTGCGCTTTTCTCATATCGTGAATCGGGAAAAACGTTTTCCGATTTTGGTGATTTTACGTTAGCGGAACATGAAAAAATCCCCTTTCAAAATTTCCCGTATGAATGGTCTCCGGGAATGTTATATGAAGCGGCACATCTGACCTTGGATTTAGCCGAAAGTTTGCTTGCAGAAGGAATGGGATTAAAAGACGCAACGCCCTATAACATTCTCTTCCGCGCCACCCAACCGGTTTTTGTCGATGTTTTATCGTTTGAAAACCGTCAGGCGAATGACCCGATATGGATGGCGCTGGCGCAATTTGAACGCACCTTTTTGTTACCGCTACTGACCAATAAATATTTCGGTATTGCGCTTGAACAATTGCTCACCACAAGGCGTGAGGGATTGGAACCCGAAGAGGTTTACAAACTTTGCAGAACCCTGCAAAAACTCAGACCGCCATTTTTAACCTGCGTGTCAATTCCGACCTGGCTCGGTCGCCGCCATCATCAGGATGATGTGACCATCTATCAAAAGCAGATGTTGAATAATCCTGAAAAAGCCCGGTTTATTCTGGAAACTTCATTCAAACGTTTACGCAAGGTGCTGGTTAAGCTAAAACCCGCGAGCAATCAGAAATCAACCTGGTCGGATTATCTCGACGCCAATAACAATTACACCCAAGAACATTTTCAAACCAAAGAGCAGTTTGTTCGGGAAGTCGTAGAAACCTCGCATCCCCGAAAGGTGTTGGATGTCGGGTGTAACACAGGTCATTTCAGCGCCATTGCCGCGCGCGCCGGCGCAAGCGTCGTTGCCATTGATTATGATCCGGTGGTTGTCGATCAGACACTGGTTCGCGCCAAAGCCGAGCATCTCGATATTCTGCCACTGGTCGTCAATCTGACGCGCCCGACGCCGGCAATGGGTTGGCGCAATCACGAATGTCCATCATTTCTTGAGCGGGCAAAGGGCAAATTCGATACCGTGCTGATGCTGGCGGTCATCCATCATATGTTAGTGACCGAACGCATTCCGCTCGCAGAAATCCTGCAACTTGCCGCCGAACTTTGTACCGAGCAATTGATTGTCGAATTTATTGCTCCTGCCGATTCGATGTTTCGCCGGTTGATGCGTGGCAGAGAACATCTATTTTCATACCTCACGCGCGAATTTTTTGAAGAAACCTGCAAACGCCATTTTGCAATTAGCGGTTCACAACACCTCGACGGAACCCATCGCTGGCTTTATTGGCTGAGAAAAAAATAATGCGAAACCAAATTCTCAAAGATGCAGCAAGAGCGTTGTCACTCGCGAATCTGTTTTTTACAAGCCAATGGATCGCTTTGTTGGATATTAATCATTTCTGGTTTGGCAAGTTTTCGCTTTTCAGTTTTAAAAACATCCTGGCATTACTGGTTAATGTATGCCTGTTCGGTGCCCTGCTTTTCGCGGCAATGCAACTCTTTCGTCGCTCTAAAAATGACCGCCTGTTGCAAACCGGACGCTTACTTTTTTCGCTGCTCTTTTTTCTGTTTGCGGCTGTTGCGATTTTGCCGCAATTATTCGGAAAAGATTTTAGCTTTCAAACGGCTTTACTGAGATCGGTCGGGTATTTCAACTTAACCGAACTTCGCGCCCTGGGAACCTTGATTACCGCTTCCACAGCCTTATTGCTCAAACACCGTTTGCGATATGGAATCGGCATCTTTGCGGGCGCGATTTTCTGGCTAGCCATTAAAACCGAATTCCTCATCGCCCTAACCATTTTGCTCATTGCCGTTTCGCTGGTGTTTATTTGGTTGCGCCATCATATCGTTAAAGTCACGCCAGTTTTAACTTTGATTCTGTTTCCTTTTTTTATCTGGACATCGGCTCAGGGAATTTATCTGATGAGTAAATCCTTCACCCACCCGCAGGCGACCAGAAATGCGGCAGCGCCTTCGTCGCAGCGAGTCGTGTGGATTGTTTTTGACGGTCTGGATTATTCTCAGTCTTTTGGCAAGCGAGCGGCAACGCTGAATCTCCCGGCGTTTGATGGGTTGCGTCAACAAGCCGTTTCAGCGAAGAATGCCTATCCGCCTGCGGGCTTCACGTTGATGTCAATTCCAGCATTATTTACTGGTCGTCTGGTTTCAAAGGTTCGTCCGGCTAGCCCTGCGGATATGTTGATAAATTTTGATGGAGCAAATGAATCACAAAGTCTCGCGGCAGAATCGACAGTCTTTTCCGATGCGTATGAATTAAATTACCGAACGGCGCTTGCGGGTTGGGCGATTCCCTATCACCGAATATTTGGCAAGCAATTGACCAGCGGCTTTGGTCAGGAAGTAAGGGACGAAAATCTCCTACATAATATGTGGGGTCATTTCAGACGGGCGATAGAGAATTTGCCCGGGTTTCCCGGGTTGAAAGCTATGGACAGTATGCAAAACAAATGGGAACGGCAGGAACACTGCAACGGCTATCGAAACATTTTGCAAGCGGCAAAGCCTATGGCGGCTAATTCCGATTATGGTCTGGTGTTCATTCACCTGCCGGTTCCTCATCCGCCGGGCATTTACGACCGCGAGAAGGCAGCCTTTGAGCTGGATGAAGAGAGTTGTTATCTTGATAATCTGGCGCTTGCCGACAAGGCATTGGGGGCGGTAAGAGAAGCGATGGAAGATGCGGGTGAATGGGATAAAAGCACAGTGATTGTCAGTTCAGACCATTGGTGGCGACCCTACATTTGGAAACCTACGCCATACTGGACAAAAGCCGATGATGAGGTGATTGAATCGGTTGAGAATGTCGATCATCGCATACCATTTATGGTGAAACTGCCGGGTCAGAAAGTCTCTATGGAGTATGAGCCGGCATTTAATACGGTGCTGACCAGAAACTTTATCGCAACTTTGTTGCGCAATCAGCTTCATTCAGCGGAAAACGTAAAAGCTTGGCTTGATGAGAATCGCTCAATCGCTGAAAGCCCCTATGCGTTTGAAAAGATTCCCGAAGGTTCAACACCTTGAAGTTTCAACGTCTCATATGAAAAAACGAGAAATTTATGCATCAATCGCCCGCACTTAAATCTTTGTAAACTCCTCTACATTCACATAAAAAGGTTTTTCAGCAATCAAACCCAATTATCCTGAACCGTGTTGCCTTGCAGTATGGCTTCGGTTGCTATAAATTGACAGCCGCTACAGTGGACACGGCGTAATTCACGATTTCATTCACTAATAAACCATAATTTGCAGGAGGCATGCACCAATGTCAGACAAAACCTTTTCGCGTCTGATGCGAAAGGCTGCTGTTCATCGCGCCAAATTTTATATCTTTTTGGCGCTGGTCGCGGGGTTGGCATTTGTACTCAATAGTAGCCAAACGGCGCGGCTCGATGATGCAGATGCTTATGCCATCAAAGATGCGCAGATCGTCACCGGCACCGGCAAGACGATTGCCAAAGGCACCATTGTGTTTCGCAACGGCCTGATTACAGAGGTTGGCGAAAATGTCAAAATCCCGGCTGATGCCCGCATCATCAATGGCGCAGGTATGGTCGTCTATCCGGGCTTCATTGATGGTTACACCAACCTCGGACTTCCGGCACCGCAACAACCGGCGACTCCCGCCGCGGGTGGCGCAGGTGGCAGACAGGCAGCGATTGCCGCAGCCGCTGCCGCAGGTCAGCAACCTGAATCCAACACCGGCGACCCGTCGAACTCCGCCGCTGAACAGGTCAAACCCGGCGGCACCAATGTCGAAGACGCGCGCAACGCCGGCATCACCACGGCACTTACTTCGGCGCGTCAGGGAATATTTGCAGGGCAAAGCGCGCTGATTAATCTCGCAGGCGATGACGCTGCAAAACTGGTTTTGCGTTCGCCTGTGGCGCTCACCGTCCAATTTTCAACCGGCTCATTTTTCGGCGGCGGCTATCCAGGCTCACTGATGGGCACTGTCTCTTACATCCGCCAGACCTTTTATGACGCGGTGCATTATCGCGATGAGTGGGACAGGTATAATCGCATCAAACGCGGCATCGCGCGCCCGCAAACTGATAAAAAGCTGGCGGCATTGCAACCCGCTTTGCGCGGCGAAATGCCTGTGATGTTCATCGCCAATTCCGACCAGGATATTCGTCGCGCATTGATGATTGCCGATGAATTCAAACTGAAACCGATCATCGGCGGCGCGCTTTATGGCTATCGTATTGCCGACAGATTGAAAGCGAAAAATATTCCCGTCGTGCTGTCGGTTGACTTCCCTGCCCGCGCCACCGATTTACCCGATGATGAAGATGAACCCATCAGAGTTTTGCGGATGCGCGCCGAAACCCCTAAGGGCGCGGCAATGCTCAATCAAGCGGGCGTCAAGTTCGCTTTCACTGCCGGAACCCAGCGTCCTGCCGATTTCCTGAGCAGCGTTCGCCGCGCGGTTGAAAACGGTCTATCGAAAGACGAAGCCTTGAAAGCCTTGACCATCAATGCCGCAGAAATTTTTGGCGTCAGTGAACAACTCGGCACCATCGAAGCCGGAAAGATTGCCAATCTTGTGGTAATGAGCGGCGATTTGTTTGCAAGAGAATCGCGGGTTCGCCACGTCTTCATCGACGGCTTACAATTCGAGGTCAGAAATACACCGCCTCAACAACAACGCTTTGGCGGCGGGCAAGGCAGACCCGGCGGACCAGGTGCGCCACCCCAACAAGCTAGAATCGCTGACCCCTCAGGCGAATGGAGTTTAATGGTCAATTCTCCGCAAGGCGATTTGAACGTCAAAATGAACATTCGCAAAGACGGCAACAACTACAGTGGCTCACTGGCAACCCCAATGGGCAATGCCGATGTGCGCGACATCGCAATGGAGGGCAATCGCCTGACGGCGCGGGTAACCATTCCTGCGGGCGGCAACAATATGGAAGCGACGATGACCGCGACCATTGATGGCGATGCGATTAAAGGCGTGCTGGCGCTTGGCGCGATGGGCGCATTCGATTTCACCGGCACGAGACCCAAGTAAATTGCGGATTGCGGATTGCGAATTGCGGATTTCCAGATGCGCAATTCAAGTAACGCTAATCTGCAATCGAACGGAGGATTTATGAAAACAAAAATTTATGCAGGCATATCGCTCATACTGATTTTGGTGATGGCGTTTCCGGTGTTTGCTAAAACCACCAAACGTAAAGCGACCCGCACAGCGCAGCCCAATACAGCTACGATGCAACGCAGCGGTTCGCGTGAAATGCTGATTAAAAACGCCACGATTATGACCGCTTCGCACGGCACCATTAAAAACGGTTCGATACTGGTGCGCGATGGCAAAATCGCGGCGGTCGGCGCCAATGTCAACTCCACAGACTCCAACGCAGTGGTCATTGACGCCACCGGCAAATATGTTACGCCGGGCATCATCGATTGCCACTCACACACTGCCGTTGAAGGCAGCGTCAACGAAGGCTCATTGTCCGTGACTTCAATGGTTCGCATACAGGATGTGATTGACCCTTATGCAGTCAACGTCTATCGCGAACTCGCTGGCGGACTCGTAACCTGCAATGTGTTGCACGGTTCGGCGAATGCCATCGGCGGACAAAACGCGGTAATCAAATTGAAAAAAGGCAAACCGGTTGACGAATGGTTCATTAAAGATGCGTTGCCAGGCATCAAATTCGCGCTCGGTGAAAATCCCAAACGCTCGAACAGTAATGCCATCATTCCCGGTCAACAACGTCGTTATCCCGGCACCCGCATGGGGGTTGAGGAGGTTATTCGCGAAGCCTTCATTCGCGCCAAAGAATATATGCGCGACTGGCAGGAATACGAAGCCGCGAAAGGCAAAGACCCGAATGCGGTTGCGCCGCGTCGCGATTTACAACTTGAAGCCCTCGTAGAAATTCTGCAAGGCAAACGCTTGCTCCATTCGCATTGCTATCGCGCCGATGAAATTCAGATGTTACTGGAACTCGGCGACGAACTCGGTTTCAAAGTCACCACCTTGCAACACGTCCTCGAAGGTTACAAAGTTGCCAAAGAGATTGCCGCGCACGGCACAGGCGGTTCGACCTTCTCGGATTGGTGGGCGTATAAACTCGAAGCCTACGACGCGATTCCCTACAACGCGGCGATTATGACCAACAAAGGCGTCGTCGTTTCCATCAATTCGGATTCCGACGAACATGCGCGTCGCCTTTACCTCGAAGCCGCAAAGACCATGAAGTATGGCGGACTCACGGAAGAACAGGCGCTCAGAACCATCACCCTCAATCCCGCGATGCAACTCAAAATCGATAAGCGTACAGGCTCGATTGATGTTGGCAAAGATGCCGACTTCGCGATTTTCAACGGTCATCCGTTCTCGGTCTATTCGCGAGTTGAAATGACCATCATCGAAGGCGAAGTTTATTTCGACCGTCAAAAAGATTTGGAAATGCGCGAGGCGATAAAGAAAGAAAAAGAAGAGTTGAAGAAGAAAGAGCGCGAGACTCGCGGCACCACGCCTGTCGGCAGACCGCAACCGACGACGCCGATGCCGAATGACGAAGAAATCATTGACGGTCATCACCACCCGGAAGATGGAGGTGCGAAATGACCAATAAAATCAAGGCTTTTTTCGTACTCGCAATGTTTTTGATGACCGTTTGCCTTGCGCCGTTTCAAACTGCTGCGCAAGCGAATGATACCTATGCGATTCGCAATGCCAGGATTGTCACGGTCACCGGCGCGACCATTGAAAAAGGCACTGTGGTTATTCAGAACGGTAAAATCGCGGCAGTTGGCGCAGGCGTTGCCGTGCCATCGGGAGCCAAAGTCATCGACGGCACAGGGCTTTCGGTTTACCCCGGCATGATTGATTCAGGCACCACAATGGGACTTGAAGAAATCGGTTCGGTTGCCGGCGGTCAAGACACTTCGGAAATCAGCGACAACAATGCCAACGTTCACGTCAATGTGTCCATTCACGCCGAAAGCTCACACATTCCGGTGGCTCGCGTGAACGGCATCACCACGACGCTCAGCGCTCCGCAAGGCGGCACCATTGCCGGGCAAAGCGCGCTCATCAATCTCGATGGTTGGACATGGAAAGAGTTGACTTTGAAAACCCCTGTGGCAATGCACATCAACTGGCCCGGCGCAGGTGGTGGACGCGGTGGCGGATTCGGCGGGTTCGGCGGCGGGCAACGTTCGATTACCGAGTTGCGCCGTCAACAAGACCGGCAAATCGAAGGATTGAAAAAAACCTTGCTTGACGCCAAAGCCTATGGCGATGCCAAAGACGCCCGCGCCAAAGATGCCAGTCTTCCGAAACTCGATGTCGATTTGAAAAAGGATGCCTTGATTCCCGTGGTGCGCGGGCAAATACCCGTGGTGGTTAATGCCAACAGCGCCCGCGACATCAAACGCGCCGTTGAATTCGCCAAAGAGTTGGGCTTGAAACTGATCATCTCCGGCGGCGTCGAAGCCAATCAGGTTGCCGAGTTGCTCAAAGCGAATAACGTGCCGGTCATTGTTGGACCGATTCTGCGTTTCCCGTCGAACGAAGACGACGGTTACGATGCGCCGTTCACCAATCCCGGATTGCTGGTCAAAGCGGGCGTCAAGATTGCGTTTCAAACTGCGGATTCGGCGTATGTGCGCAACCTGCCCTATCACGCAGGCATGGCTGCGGCTTTCGGCTTATCGAAAGAGGACGCGCTCAAAGCCGTGACCATCAATGCAGCGGAAATCTGGGGCGTCGCCGATAAAATCGGTTCCATTGAAACCGGCAAAATCGCCAATTTAATTGTCACTGATGGCGACCCGCTGGAAATCCTCACGCAAATCAAATACCTCTTCATTAACGGAAAACAGGTGCCGCTTACAAGCAAGCACACCGAGTTGAACGATAAATACAAAGCCCGACCGTAATCCGGCTTTCCAATTTATTTACTTCAATGGGCAGGCATCACCTGCCCTTATTTATTTGTTCACTAAAAAATTCAAGCCATAAATTTCCGGTATTTTTCTCCACCCCCATCGCTCTACTGTTTTGTGAGAGTGAGGGCCGGAGAAAATTACAGTCACGACAATTTGGAGGTCATGCAATTTATGAGAAGTAGTTTTGTTAAATTATCAAGCTTATTGATTCTGGTTTTAAGTTTATTGCCGATTCATTCATCCGCTTTAACTTTTACTGAAGATGTTAAATTCACGGGAATCGTGCAAGCCTTGCCGAGCGGCGGATTCATTGGCGATTGGCGCGTTGCCGATAAAGTGGTGCACGCATCGAGTTCGACAATTATCAATCACGAAGACGGCGTCATCACCGTTGGCGCGACCGTCAAGGTCGAAGGTTTCCCGCGCAGCGACGGCTCAATCGATGCAACCGAAATCGAATTGCGTCAGGCATCGCCCAATCCTTCACCGGGCGACATCAGCTTTAAAGGCACCATTCAAAGTTTCCCCTCATCGTTTGTGGGTGACTGGCAAATCGGCGGTAAAGTAATTCACGCGACCGCTTCAACCCGTATTGAAGCCGAAGTCGGGCCGGTTGCTGTCGGCGCATTTGCCGAAGTGAAAGGCACGTTGCGAGCCGATGGGTCGATGGATGCTACCAAAATTGAAATTCAATCAAGTGCAACGGGGGGTGACGGGCGAAGTGAAATTACCGCGATCATCGAACAATTGCCATCCAGCGGACTCATAGGGGATTGGCAGGTTGGCGGACGCGCGATTCACGTTACCTCATCAACAATGATCAATTTAGAACATGGCGCGGCAGTGGTCGGCGCACTCGTCGAAGTCAAAGGCAGTATGCGAACCGACGGTTCAATGGATGCCACCAGCATCGAAGTGAAATCCGGCAGTTCAAGCGGCGGCGGCAGTGGCAGTGGCAGCGGCGGCGGCGGGCAGGATGATGACCGCAACGAATTGCACGGCATCGTTCAGAGTTTTCCAAGCGGTTTAATCGGCGATTGGAGTGTCAGCGGACGCACGGTTCACGTCACCAGTTCGACTATTATCAATCTCGAACACGGGCAAGTAGCGGTTGGCGTTCTCGTCGAAGTCAAAGGCACCACACGCGCGGATGGGTCTCTGGATGCTGCGACTATCGAAGTGAAGACAGCCTCTTCGGTTGGCAGCAGCAGCCGTTCGGGTGAAGGCGATTCATTAAGCGTCAAAGGCGCGATTCAAACCTTGCCAGGCGACCCAACCTTAATTGGCGATTGGAAAGTCAAAGACCGCACCATTCACGTCACGACGACGACCAAACTGTCAACCGAACACGGCGCTTTTTCAGTCGGCAAATCGGTAAAAGTCAAAGGCTTGACCTTAGCCGATGGTTCAGTGCTGGCAACCAAAGTCATCCTTCGCGACAGCTTCTAAAAGGATTGAAAACTCGTTGAGGAAGCAGTCTTTGACCGCGACGAATTACCAGATGCATCGAAGACCGCCTCCTCAACCTCAGTAATAAAAAAGCCGCAAGGGTTTTAGCTCTTGCGGCTTTTGCAGTTTGGAGGATCAAGCAATGGCTATTTTTTATGCAGCAAAATTCTTCCGTTAAAGGTAATCAGATTCAATCGTGGTCCACCTTTCAGATGGGTTCCGGTGATGCCTTTCGGCGCGCGATTGGTTCCGGTCAACGAATTCATGAAATCACCCAGATTGATATTTTCACTCAAGGCGCGGGTCGAAAGTTGAAACGACGTGCCCGATGGCAGACTGACATCGACATCGCCTCTGAGGGTTTGAAACGTGTAAGGACCATCGCCCGCAAGTTCTCCATCAAAAAAAATGTCGCCGGTCGTGACACTGACATCCGCCGAAGGAAGGCGGACTTCAATCAAACGAATTTCACTATCGAAGGATTTGATTTTCACATCGCCGCGCACTCCGCGCACTTCGATTTGCCCGATGTAATTATTAAGCTGTATGGAGGTCTCGGCAGGCGCATAGATTTGAAAATCGGCTCTTCCGGGGGTCAGTGATTTTCTTACGCTCAGTGAAATGTTATCGCCGGTGACCTGTTCAGAAATCGGCGCTGAGGCGTCATTTTTAGCGAATACGGAAATCGCTTTGCGATTCCACGCCGTGACATTAATCGAGCCGTTGATATTTGAAATGGTCAGATGCGCACGACCGGTAGTGTTATAGGTGCGTTCAAATTTCGCGGGCGGTTCGGATGCATAACCAACACTCGTGAGCAGTAATAAACAACTCGTGAGGATAAAAAATATTCCTGCACGTTCAATCACATTGCCCATATTTTTTTTATTCCATGCGAATTCAGAGCGGAGCATAAACACTACCATAGATTTTATTATTGCTTGAAATCAGCGAAACCTTCGAGAACCCGGACTTTTTCGCGATAAGCATTGATGAGCAATTCGCGACAATTTTCATCCGACGGATTATTGTTAAATTCTCGGCGGCTTTCGTTCAATGAGTCTTCAACCGAAATCATGCTGCGTTCAAACGATAATTGTAAATTGGCATCCCAGTTTTTTTTCTTCTGTTCAACCGCTTCTTTCAACTCACCGATGCGTTTTTCATAAGGTTCCAAATCTTTAAATCCAAGATGCTCTTGCTGGGCTGGCGAAACATTTCCATTCACCACTTGATTCGCATTGGGTGAAAAGTTTTTAAATATCGTGACACCGACGACAACGAGTAAAATAAACGAAGCCGCAAGGGCTGCCATTCGCGGCACCGTAAAATACAAATCGCGGTTATGCAGTTGCTGCCACCAGTGTTTCGCCCGTGCTAAATAGGTCTTTGGACGGTCAGCTTCGATCTGGGTTTTGATGCCTACCCATAAGTCTCTGGTGGGCGCTTGCATGGGTAATTGCCCGCTGAAATGAACGATTTGCAACAAGTCATCGCGCACCGCGCGACAACTTTCGCAATCTGCCAGATGGCGCTCGATTTTAGTCTGCGCGCCCAGTTCCAGCATGCCGTCCACATATTCTGAAATTACTTCTAAACACTCATTGCAATTCATGGTTTTTAACTCTTGTCGAAAATCGCCGGGCACTCAGCGATGCCATAGTCTGTCATACCCTCAACCCTTCTGGTTAATTTTGAACCTTCAATAATTCTCGCAACCGCATTCGCGCTTTATGGAGTTGCGATTTCGATGTCCCGATGCTGACTTTCAGGATATGTGAAATCTCTTCGTGCTCGTAGCCTTCGACATCGTGCAAAACGAATACCGTGCGATAACCGGGTGGCAATTCCGCAATGGCTTTTTCAAGAGCAATCCGGTCAACCATCGATACGCGCCGGGTGCTTTGTATGGGCGTATCCGTGACATTGGTAAAATCGCCTTCTCCGCTAGTATGTTCCAGCTTTACGCCGCGTTTGCGAAAATGCATCAACACCTGATTGACCGTCAAGCGATGCAACCAGGTGGTAAATTGCGATTCACCGCGAAAGCTGCTCAATTTTCTGAAAACCTGTAGGAAGACTTCCTGCGTGAGGTCTTCTGCCTGGGTGGTGCTGCCAAGCATGCGCATACACAGCGAGAAGACACGTCGGTTGTGTAAATGATAAAGCTGCTCGAAGGCATCGACATCGCCCTCGGCTGCGGCTTTCACCAAATCGGCATCGGGCGCAGGTTCAGTCCGTTCTACAATCACTGGCATCGTTAAAGTTTGGGTTATCAAGTTCATGACACGCGCTGTGATGCGGTCATCTCCGGTTCGGTTGCTTCAAAAATATATCACTTAGTTCAAATAACCAGAACAAATAAAAGCCTTATTTGCTAAAAATTACTTCTTGCGATTGGCTTCCTTTTGTTTCTTGAGTTGCGCTAAATCTTCCTCAAATCTTTGACGCTCGTCGGCGGTCAATTGATTGCCACAGGAATTAATAAATTTTTGCAGCTGCTCTGCCGCTTTCGGGTACTTCTGGTCACTGTTGTAGGCATTTGAAAGCGTCAAATAGACTTCACACATACTGAGTTCGGGGGTCGCTTCCGCAGCTTTTAACGTCGCTTCGCCGTTCTTAACTGCCAGCGCCACATCGCCGCGCAAAAAATCGTTCTGTGCCAGGGTCGCCATTACCAGAACCTGGCGGCGTTTATCGCCGCTTGCCTGGGCAAGTTTCATGGCTTCCTGCAAATGACCATTGGATTGTTGTAAAAGCGTCGCGCTTTCGGGCAGCGATTTGGCGTTATTCGTAGCATATTCGACCAGACGGGTTTTGGTCTTGCCCAAAATATAGTTGACCTCAGCCATCGCTTTTTTGTTTTCGTAACGCGCGCCGCCGAAAAGAATATGCGAAAGCGAAAGGCGTTTCAGACCGCGCGCCGCCGATACCTGTTTTTTGGCAACCTCATCAAACAATTCCAGCGCCTTTTGCGCTTCGACCGTCGCCTCTTTCTGTTTTTCAAACGAATCCTGATAGGTGAGCACATCCGCCAGAATCATATGCGCGGGCGGCAGTTTGGGATTGCTGCGAATCGCGGCTTTCAGTTGCAACTCCGCGCCAATCGCCTCGCCGCGCCACAATAACACATCTGCCAGCACGACTCTGGCAAAACCGAAATTCGGATGACGTTTGATGACCTCGCGAAGTTCCGTAACGATTTCGTCAACATTATCGCCGATATTGAACCGCGCTTCGGCAAGCAAGGTTCGGGTTTCAAAATCAGTCGGGCGAAGCGCAATCGCCTGGCGAAAACTTTCAACCGCCCCGCGATTATCGCTCAACGATTGTTGTGCCCGTCCGCGATACACGAAGGCATCAGCATACGCGCCGCCATTGCTTTGAATCGCTTTGTTGAGCGTCGCAATCGCTTCAGCGAATCGTTGTTTGTTGAAACTATCGACGCCTTTTTGGAATAAATCTTTGGCGTCTTTGGATGGCTCGCGGTCTTCACGCAAGAAGACGTTGATCTGCTTATTCGCAGATTCAATCAACGAATCCTCATCGCCTTCGCTGAAACTGAGATTGATTTCCACAAGTTTCGATTTGCCGGGTTCGACACTGGCTTGAATGCTGCGCTTCATCGCGCCTTTTGAAAATGAAAGCGTCTGGGTTCCGGCTTCGACCTTCACGGTATTCGGAATGCGACTATCGAGCGTAGCGACCGGCTTGCCATTGATTGCGACTTCGACGCCATCAACATCCGGCGTGCGAATCACCAGCAATCCATAGTTACTCGCAGGCGCAGTTTTTTCGCTCGCATAATTGACGATTGAAATCGGAATATAATTGGCTTCAACCGAGGTCACATTGCCCTGCGGACGCTGGCGGCGTTCGGTCATCTCGGCAACCTTATCGCTAACGTAATCTTTCAGCTCTTTAAAATTGACGACGTTATCGCTGTTGGTATCGGCAAGCCCGCGCAAACCTTCGAGCACCGAGTAGGTAAACACCCCGGCATTCAAGGTATCGAGTTCATAGGAAAGTTCGGTCTGGTCGGCGGCTGAAAGGAAACCGACGCCGCTTGGAATTTTGCTCATCTCTTCAAGGTAACGCGAATTGGCGCGTTTGGTGATGTTGATGCCGCGCCCCTGCAATTGCACACCGGCGCTGTGACAGGTGTCGGATATCACCAAGCCTTTTTTCGCAGAAATTTCGCTCACCAGTTTGCGAAAAGCATCCATGCGAATCGCGGTGTTCGACATATCGCCAAGGTTAGTGTCGTGCAAAACGAAATAAGGGATTTCTTCAGTGGCGCGGGTTTGCGGATTGGCTTGTGGCACCAGCGCGCCGTGCGCCGCAATGTAAATGATGAAATAGTCGTTTGGTCGCGTCTGCCGCAAGGTATTCAAAGCTTTTTCAACATTCGCTTTGGTGGCGTTTTCATCTTTAAGCAGAATCAAACGTCCGCCGTCACTGACATCGCGGAAGCCGCCGCCGTTCGGGCTACGCAAAAAATCGTACATCGCCTGCGCATCATCCCCGGCATTTTTCAGATTGGGAATCTCGCCTTCTTTGGTGGTTTGATCGCCATATTTGTATTGCGAAACACCAATGATGACGCCCCACAATTGAACCTCGGTATTTTTGCTGGCTTCATCAGGGGTTTCACCGACTTTAATTTTAATGCGCCGGTCGCGCGCGTCTTGAGCATTAATCGAGTGAATAGAGAAAACTAAAATTGAAAGTAGGAATATTGAAAAACCAAATTTAACTGTTAAACGCTTTTTCATAAAAACCTCGCAAGGTTTGTGATGCAATCGTGGAAGAGCAAAGGTGGCTAAAACATAAACATTTTCTTTGTTGTGGCGAAAACAATCAACCACAAAATCAAAAAAATAAAAACCCATAGATAGCCAGTTCGCTCAAACCGTTGGGTTCGGTTGCAACAAACAGAGCCTCTATGGGTGTGAATCTAACCAATCCTTTCAATCAACCTTAAGGTCTGACATCAGGATTACCGCTTTGGCGAATCGGGTCGTTGTTGTTGTCGCGTGTGCCGTAATAAACCCCAAGCCCGACTCCCACAGCCGCGCCTGCGACAACCAGCGTGGTGGTAAGCGGATTCCAGAACCCGGCTGCGGCTTTCACGGCGCTGAACGTTCCCGTCCACGAATAACGTGTGCCTTCGACGGTTGCGGAAATATCGGTCGAAGTTCCGGCATCGCCCGCATTAAATTGCGCCCGCGCCATGCCCTGCGCGTCGGTTCGCACCGTCAACGTCGTTCCGGCGCTTGAACCGGAACCGAGCGTTCCCGAACCGGTAGCGCCCAGAGCAAAAATAATCGGAATGTCGGGAACCGGTTTATCGTTTTCGTCGGTCACCTGCACCTGCAAT
Organism: Acidobacteriota bacterium; assembly: GCA_040754075.1. Lineage (NCBI taxonomy): Bacteria > Pseudomonadati > Acidobacteriota > Acidobacteriota bacterium. Next base: position 17,404 of record JBFMDH010000039.1, on the reverse strand, counting down.
TGGCGTGTGCTGCGCGCCACCACACTGTTGGTCGCGCCCATACCGATAGGCTTAACCGTAAATCGGGGTTGAGTGGTTTGCGCAATTTCAACTGTGCCGCGTGAGGCTTCAGCCGTCGCGCGACCTTCGCGGGTGGTGACTTTAAAAGCTGCGCCGTTTGATGCGGTGATGATGGATGCGCCCGCTTGAATGTAGGCGCTCACCCCGTCTTCCAGTCGAATATTTAAATCGCCTGTAAGCAGCGATGCCACCAACACGCCGCGCGATGACTCGTTTTGATAAGTATTCGAGGTTGCCAGTCGCACCATAGCGCCGCGTTTCAAGGTAAGCTCGGCAACCGCCTCAACCCTCACGTTGGCGCTTTGAGAAAACGCTTGCAAGAGTTCCCCGCCCCAGATGAACTGTTCACCGCTTGTCGGTTTGCCATTGATGGAAATTGCGCCAAGCGAATAGAGTTTGCCAAGCGGCGCAATGCCAGGGTTAGCGCGCAAACGAATCACCGGTTCATCGTCACCTGATTTCGCCGCAACAGCTTTCGGCAACGATAAAACGACCAGACAAAAACCCAATAAAACACTGAGCGTGGTTGCAGTAAATTTATGTTTCATCATTAGCGTTTCTCCTTTGTTAGGCGATTCACATTTATGAGAAGCCTATTTTCTTCTAAATAATTTCCAGCTAATCGCCCCTTAGCATCAAAACACGTATTACAACCATCAGTAAAAAATTCAGGGGACTCTTGATAAGCGGCTCTCGCAAAAGTCAGAAGAAGAGTTCCCTCTGCTAAGGTTCGCGGTCGGAGACCGCCTCTCAACGAAAGCGATTTTTTATTCTCAAGCCTGACGACTGGCATCACCAGTTTCGCGCCGCCTTCGACCTTGAGCGATTCAACTTTGAGCGAACTGAGTACCACCAAATCGGCGCTGCCCGAGGCGTTTGATTCGCCATCCGTGACGTTGATGCGCACCAGTGAAACATTGGGATTGTCTTTCGCGCCGGTGAATTTCTGCGTCACCGTAAAGCTCTGCCCTGTGACTAAGCCTCGCGCCTGAATCTGCGATGCCAGATCGACATCAACCGTCTGCACCGCGCGACCGCTACGGTCAACAAAATCAAAGGTCGCGCGCGTGGTATTCAAATTCGCATCGAACAAGGAAAACTCAACCGTGAATTCATCACCATTGCGCGTGAAATTCACCACCGGGTCATTTGCCGGGTTCGATGGATTAATAAACTTCACGCCGGTCGTCACCCGTCCAATGAGTGGAACCATCAACGGGCTTGAGCCAGCTTGTTGAAACACGACTTGTGATGTCACTGTGTCCGGTAAAACGCTCGACGCCGCAAGCCCGGTTGTGCCATTCACCACCGCAGGAATCGCCGGGCGGAAGCGCACACGGAAGGTCGCCGTTTCATTAAAGCCCAAGGTGATTGGGCTGGTAACCGCCGTTTCATTTCCACCGGCAGCCAACCGCACAATGCTGAAAAACGCGCTGTCATTGGTGCCTGTGATTTTGCCATTCGTCGTATTCGCGCCGGTGCGAACAAATCCTGCGAGCGTTAAAGTCAGTGGTTGGCAACCGGTGTTTTGAATGGTGAATTGACGACGCGGCTGTTTCTTCAATTTCAGCCCGTTGCCTTTTGCCCCCACAGTGCCGAAATCAACCGTCGTGCCGCCGCCTTCAATCGTCACTCTGCCCTGACCGACAGCATTGCCGGTAGCCGTCAATTCGGAAGTGATTTGCGGTCTGAGCGGATCGTTCGTCGTAAATTGCACACAGGCTTTTATCGCGCCGCAGGCGTTAGGTGTAACCGTCACGTTGACATTGACGCTCTGCCCCGGATTAATCGCCGCAGTCGGGCAATTGGTCACCGCAAATCGCGCCGTGTTGTCGGGGTCAGCGGTCGCGCATTTAACAACCGTACAGCCTGTAATCACCAGCGGCGCATTGCCGTTGTTGGTTATCTGCACGGGCTTTGCAGGCGAAGTCGTGCCGACCGTCACTTCACCGAAAGCAATCGGAGTGGCAGCGGCAGCTATCGAGCGACCGGGCTTGGTGTTGGCTGCATCAATCAACAATTCCGAAGTGTTGCCTTCAATGTCGGTCACTGTTGCCGTGTAAATGCCAACCGGCGAAGTTGCAAGCCCCGTAGCTGAAAATGCGCCGGTGCCGTCGGTTTCAGCAGTGCCGATATGATTGACCCCACCAATCACAATGACGTTGGAAACCACTGTGAAGTTGGTTACGGCAAACAGTTCCACCACGGAACCCACAGCCGCAGCGCCATTCACCTGTCCGGTGATATTGACAAGGTTGTTTTCGCCGGTGACCACATTAATTGAATCGGGGAAATTGACTAACAGATTAGGACCCGTGTCGGCATCGCCTTCATCATTTGGCGTGAGACCATCACCGCCCAAATCAATCAACACCGGGCTATCGGAAATGTTGTTGCGCGAAATGGTATTGCCGGTGCTGTGAGCAATGGCGCGGGCAACTTCCGGGTCAAGCACCAATACCCCCACTTCATCATTGGCTTCAAGCACATTCTGAGCAACCGTGTTGTTGACCGTCACGTCCGCAGGACAAATCGGGTCAATGGCAATCCCTGCGCGGTCAAAATTGATGATGCGCAATCCACGCACCGTGTTATTGTACGAGCGAATTAAAATGCCATCGCGGTGGGCTTCACCGGCATCCGAATCAGTATTGACGCCATCAATGGTGACAATCGGCGCGCAGTTTTCACCGTCGCAACCGTTGATATTGATGTTCGGTCTGACAAGCGCCGGAAGCGGAATCAGCGGGCGAATGGTTGTGCCGCGTAGAGATTCGGCGAAAGTAATGTTCGCGTCACCACCGTTGCAATTTGCGGCTTCGATGGCTTGACGAAGCGATAGAGTTGTACCCGGCGTTGCCCCCGGCGCGGTATCAACTTCGGTATTAACCACATAGTTGGTGCTGATAATCCCGCTTCGTAAAATGTCGCGAACATCACTCGCAAAATCACTGATTTGTCGCTGACAATCGGGGTTTGCTGTGCCGGTCGCTGAAACATTGCAATCACCATTGGCTAAAACTAATGTCGCGCCTGGAAGCGCATCAACCGGCGGCGGATAAACCAACGCATCGACGTTGGCTTTATTGATGGCAAATTCCGGCGTCGCCGGGTCAAGCCCCATTAAAATCACATCCAGTTCAAAACCGACACCCAGCGTCGTCGCAGCCTTTTGCGCTGCCGCAACCCGACCGACCGCTTCAGCAATATCGCCGGTTGAAGTCTGTCCATCGGTTGACAGAATGAACAGACGATTGGCATTAGTCGCGCCATTTTGACTGACTAAAACATCTGCCGTAAAAATTGCCGAAGTCATACTGGTTTCACCGGCAGGGCAAGGCGCAATGCCACTTGAGAGATCCGCGCATTTCAAATTACCGACCGCCTGTGCCACATTTTCGGCGGCGGTTAAGGAATCAATGCGGGTTAAGGCTTTATCCTGAACCAACAAAACGTTGGCGCCACCGGCGAAGACCACGATACCGACTTCAACCGAACCATCACGCGAAATAATCGTCGGGTCGCGCAACGTTTTCATGATGCCTTCAATCTGCGCGTTGTAGGTTTGACCGCGCGGCGACATACTGCCCGAACGGTCAATTAAAAAAACTACTTTCGTCGGTTGGTTGGTTTTACAGGGTGTGCCGGCAACTGTAATTATGCCCGTATCGCAGGGGGATTGCGCCTGTCCGCGCATCGTAACGGTCATGAGACTGACAATGATAAATGCAAAAAATCCTACGCTAATCAGCCTACGGGCATGAACTTTTCGATTTGCCATCGCAAGTTTACCCGGTTGTTTTTCAAGTAAATATTTAGCCAGATTATTTTTCATAAAGCTTTACTCTTTCCGGTGAGACAATATTGAATTTTGAGTCCAACTCAATTTCTTAACGGTGAACGCCGAGGCGCAGCATCAATCGGCTCGCTTAAGTTTAGAAATGCCAACTATCAATCAGCATATTTTTGAGTAGGCGATAATATCATGCAGGCTAAAGTCGCGTGAAGGGTGACGGATGAAAACCGGAATCATTGCGCCTTTCTGAGTTCAATAATAAAGCGATTGTTGCTTGCGCTGATTTCAATATCTTTCGAGTAAGGTTCATAACCCAGGGCGCGGGCTTTTAAGGTATAGCGACCGGCGGGCAGCGACTTATTCATAATGAAAGCGCCGTTGGCGTCGGTGCTGCACCAGGTCAATAAATTTTCCGGTGTAATGGTTGACGCGCCAAGCGGCACAATCCCCACGCGCGCTCCGGCAACCGGCGAACCATTATTGGTTGCCCGCATGGTTCCGCGAACGATCAACTCACCGCTTGATTGACCCGTCGCCGGTTCCGTCATTGAAGGAGGCGGTCGCATCGTCACTTTCGGCGTCGCATTCGGTTTAGGCGCAGGTGGGCTTTGCGTGGATTGGCTACCGCTGCCTGAAGGAATATTTTTTGCCATCGCGCGGTCGCTGTTGCTCAGTTGTTCAATCATTCGCGCCAAAAGATTCGCGGGTCGCAAAAAACCGACCGAGCCGAGCGAAGTCACTTCATCGGGAAAGCCATCGCCGTCTTTATCCACTTTGCGCGAATCCGCCAGCACTTTCGTAGGGATGCCAATCAATTTGCCTTCGCTGTTGATTGCCGCACCACCGCTGTTGCCATGAATCAATCGCGCATCGGTCTTTATCCAGCTTTCAAGGTTATCGAGACCCTCGACCATGCCGGCATTAATCGTTATCGTGGTGCCGCCTTTTTCGGGAAAGCCGATGATGATGATATCGTCGAGCAATTTGACTTTGTTGGAATCGCCCATCGGCAGGGACGGAAAGATAGCGTTTGAGGCGAGCGGTTTGCCTGCGCCATCTGCGACAATTTTTAGTAATGCAAGGTCCTGGATTTTATTGACGGAAACCGTTCTCAGGCGATAGCGTTTCGCGGAGGCGCTGGCAAAATCGCCGGTTGACAAGGTGATGAATAGCTCATCAAATAGCCTGTCGAAATTGTCCTGCCTGATGACGTGATAATTGGTCGCCACCAATCCATTGCTGTTGACGATGACCGCAGAGCCTCGCGGCTTCGGCGCGGTGACTTCATTGGTATTGCGAACCGAAATTAAGCCGACCGCCAGCGCCGCTTGTCGGGCAAGGACGCGGGTTTCTGCCGAAACCGGCGATTTTTTCTGTCCGACTTTGGATAAATTTGTGTGGGTTGCGCAAACCACGCCCGCCACCACCAGCGGCGCAAATAGGAACGCCGATGCGCATTGAATTTTCGATAGTCGCTTCATGTCCTGCCTCGCTCAGACTATCTATTTTTTCGATAGACGCTCTTGCAGTTTAGGGTCGCTGGCGGAAACCGCGCAACGAAAGCCATATGCCGTATAACTATTTTTTCCGGTCTGCGGGTCGATGCCCTCTTTGGTATCAGGTAAAACTTTTTCTCTATGGGTGGTGCGCACCTCTGCCCCCGGAGAACGAAAACTGCCGCCGCGCGCCACCCGATAGGTGGTGCCAAAATCGGCATTTTGCGAGGTATTCCCCTGGTAAGCCTGATAAAAGCTATCGACCCATTCACTGGCATTGCCCGCCATATCCATCACCCCATAGGCGCTTGCGCCATTTGAGAACTGCCCGACGGGCGCTGGAGTGCGCATCTTCTGCCCGAAATTGGCGCGGGCGGTATCCGATGCCTCGCCCCACGGAAAAGCGCGTTTCTTTTTTGTCGCCTCATCCCACGATGCAGCCTTTTCCCATTCAACTTCCGTAGGCAAACGTTTCCCTGCCCAGTTCGCATAAGCGAGGGCATCCGAATAACTCACGCCAATGACCGGCGCATTGGGATTCTGATTAAAATAATCGCTATGGTATGCCGTTATGGTCGGCGTTGGTCGCCCGGTTTCTTCGCAGAATTTTTTATACTGGGCATTGGTGACTTCAAATTTATCAATGTAGAATGCCGGCACATCGACCGTATGCACAGGCTTTTCATCTTGATTGTAATTGTTATCGCCCATTGCAAATTCACCCGCGGGAATTAAGACCATCGCGCCGTTATAATCAATCTCTTTGTCATTGGGAGTTGAGGTTTTGGTGGTTCCGCCGAGTTTTTCAAGGCGCGCGGCAATGGTTCGCTCCGCGCCGCTTTCCAAGGCAACCACGGTATTGAACTCCGTGTAGCCTTCGTGGGTGACACGGATATTCACATTGCCATCTTTCACTTTGGTAATTTTCAAAATGCCGCTGGCATCGGTTACGCCTTGCTTGACATCATCGACATAAACCGCGCTTTCAGGCGGCGCATTCTGAATAATGAGCGTCGTTGAACCCGCAAAGAAGATGAGATACACGCCAACCAGCAGCGCAATCAGCGCCAAGCCGCTGCCCGCCGCAATCCCCAACCATAAATAATTTTTCGTGGGTGTCACGCCGGTTATCGCCACATCAGGAGTTGGCGAAGTCTGTAGCCCCGGCGTCACAGAGGTATTCGGGATAAATGAATTGGGGGTTTGCGGTTCCTGAACGTTGGGCGCAGTTGAGTTGGAAATTCCCGATACCGAAATCGGAATGGTGTATTGGGTGTCCGGCACAAAGGCATTTTGCATCCCTTCCTTAGGCAAAACCTGTGTCGCCCTTTTAGCAAGAAAATTGTTTAAATCTCTGCGAATTTCACTGGCATCTTTGTAGCGATGATTGACGTCCTTGGTCATCATTCGCGCCACAATTCTTGCCAACGGATAAGGGATTGCGGGATTGATGTCCGAGAGGTTTCTTGCAGAAAGGGCACGATTTTTATGCCAGCGCAACCACTTCTCTGCTTCATTGCCTTTGTTGCCGTCATAGACTTCGGGAAACGCCCGGCGAAACCCCTGCTCGCCGAGTATCATTTCATAAGCGAGCATGCCGGTTGCATAAATATCAATCTGCTGGTCGGTGCCTTTGAGGCTGGGGTCAAGCAGTTCGGGCGCGGCATAACGCGGCGTTGCCATGACCGCGCCGCTCGATTGCCGATGCGCATATTCGGCAATTCCGAAATCAGTGATGTAAGCATTGCCTTCTTTATCAAGCAGGATATTGCCGCTTTTCAAATCGCGATGCACAATGCCGCGTGAATGGATGGCTTCAAGCCCTGAAAGAATCTGTTCAAGCAGGGTTGCGGCGCGGTCTGCGGTCACCGCGCCTTCTTTGATGACGTCGCCGAGCGTGCGCCCTTCGATGTAATCCATGATGATATAAAGTTTACTTTCCCAAACCAGCGCATCACGGACGGTAACAATATTCGGATGGGTCGGCAGTTGCGCGAGCAGTTCAATCTCCTGCTCGAAACGACGGCGGATTTCCGGGTCATTGGCTAAATCGGCGCGGACTTCTTTGATGGCGATGAGTTTTTTAAATTGCGGATGTAAGGCTTTATAAACCGCACCCATCCCGCCACGTCCGATTTCTTCAATGATTAAATATTTGTCTATTCTCGACATGCGTTTTTCAGATTCCCGATAAGCATACCTATAAGGCAAAAAATTGTCATCACTGAATGAAGTATTCTTTAAAGATACGGATATTTTGATGGAGGTTTAAAAGGATGGTTAATATGGAAAACCATTAAGCTCAAAATCAACTTGCAACCCAATCCCGGTCTTTTCCATCAACCTCCTGTGTCATTGTTTAAAGCAAGCCAACCGGTTTATGGATTCGGAATTCGCTTAAAAATTCTGATATTACCGGCAGCAAACTGTTCTCGAAAATTCTGCGAAAAATCCATCATCAACACCGGATTATTTTTCAACCGTTCATCGAGCGCATCCCGCTTCTCAATAATAATCGTTTCAATATCTTCGGGAATCGCCTTATCGAATTGATGCCACCGCGAAGTGCCTTCGTGAATAATCTCGGCGTATTTCAATCTGCCTTGCGAAACCACTGGCCCAAGCGACCCGGTCTGCATCAAAATTTTTGTCGGCGGCGGATTGGCGCTGGTGAACGCGGCAACTTTCGCCCATTGCCGCGCCGCTTCGGAATTCACCCCGTTGCGGTAGCCTTCCTGATAGACCGCCAGTTGCGACACGCCATCCGAAATCAAATAAAAATATTGAAAGGCGACCATCGCGCAGATGATTACAATCGAGGTGATTTTACCCAAGCGGACAAACAGCGGAATCAACGCCGGAATGAATAACGCCAGCGCCATCAAATGCGGCAACCCGTAACGCACATTTAAAAGTCCGAAGGCGCTCAACGGAAAAATCTGAATCTCGCCGCGATAGAGACTCAGGCAGTGAAAGAAAAACGGCACAATGAAAAGCAACAAAGGCGCGTGTTCGATTAAGGCTCGTTTGCGGGTGATAACCAGTCTTAAAAACCCCGAAAATCCCAGCAAAATCGTAATTATCCCGACACAAGCCGCCACCGTCACGGTCATCAACAACCCATCAAGAAAAGCATTGCCAACAAAAACCCGCGACCATCCGAGATTCGCGGCATTCTGCAAATAGATACCGCGCGCCGAATGCGGGCCTCTCAAAAACCACAACGCATCGCCGTAAATCGCCCGGTTGTGCCAGAGCCAGTACAACGGGCAAATCGCCACAATCAATGAAAAGTAAATCGCGTTTTTGATTTTCAGTTGCCAGTTGCCTTTTGATAAACCAAGCGCCAACGCGCAGGCAATTGCGGCAACCGCCCAGGCTTCGTATCGCGCCATCGTCGCTACGGTCATTGCAACCGCCGCAATCATTAATCGCCGAGAGGTTTGTTCCTCAGTCCAGCGTTGCAACATCCAGATGGCAAACGCCAAAGCGCCCATAAACACCAACTCGGTCATCGGCGTCGATTGCATAAACAACACGCTTGGATTAAGCGCGAAAATGCCGAACGACACGAAGGGCAAAATATTTTTGTAGCCGTTGGCTTCTTTCGCATAAAGCGATCTCGCGAGTTGCCAGATGGAAATCGCCGTGATGATGAAAAAAAACATTGAAATCAAACTTCCGGCAACGCCTGTGCGCCAAAGCCAATCATTAGCCACCAGCGGCAACATCAACACGGTTTGCAATGGAAGCCACGGCGAGCCGATTTGCATATACCTCTGCCAGAGCGAATCGTCAGGGCTATCGACAACTTTACGAGCGATGTTCACATGGGCAATGCCATCGCCGTATAGATTGGTCATATTGTGATGGTAGAAATAGAGAAATGCGGTGATGGATAAAATCGAAGCTATCGCAGAAATTAAAAAAATATCGGGAATTTTCTTTATCATTTGCCGGTGATTCAGCGCCGTTTGCCGATTTCGCCTATCGACCGGCGTCAGTGGGCGCGGGTAACGCCGCTGATGGAACCATACCAAACTCGCTGTCCGCGCTCCACTGCACGCCTCTGTTAGGCAGAGGCTGCGGTTAGTCGGCGTCATCCAGAGCGAGATACCAATTGTTTTCAATTTGCCGATATGGAGTCGCCTTTGAACCATCCTTATCCAAATCTTGAATGACCCCCTTCGCTGGCTTGATGACATAGGCGTAATGCTTGAAGGTGCTTCGTCTGGCTCCTTCGATAGACGTGAAGAACCAAATCTCATCTCTGGCTCCTGTTTGCCTGTCCTCAGCAGCCATTCCATTCAGCCCCAGCACTGAAAACAAGCGTCGATATTGCGCCAACCTGTCAGGACTAATGCCAACCGACTGTGGATTCTCTGGGATGGTTTGATCGTATGCAAAGTAGATCAGCCCCTTATCGACTTGGAACATTTCGAGAAGTGTGTTGAATTCGGATTTATGCGCTTGGAACTTGGCGATAAGGAATTCATCAGCACGATATGTCGAATGCCGTGAGATGCACCCCGGGGTGACAGCAAAAGCCAGAATCGCAACCCAAATGCTAATTGAACGATTGTTGATCATCTCGGTCTCCTCTGCCTATCCAGTTTTATGTGCCCGTCACATCAATCAATGCCAATATAGTAAAAGTACACAATTTCACGGGTTTCATCATAACAAAGGAAAGCTGAGTTCGAGCTATATTCCTGATTAAAATTTAATGCCTGATAAAAGAGCTTAGGTTTACTATCCGAAGGGTTCCACCAATCGGGCGGATGATGCTGTGGGGAAGGCCAGTTAAAAAATTGTTCTTTAATCGGGAAAAATTTCGAGGCGACTATTTTATCCAGTATCGGCTTATTCGCTTTAAATCGCAGGTATATGTCACCCGAATCAAAGAAAGCCGACTTACGCCCTTGCAATTCTCTTACTTCCGCCGGAGGTTTAAAACCAAAACTCGATGCGAAAACATAATCCGGAGAAAAATTTAAAATTGTTTGAATGCCAATAAGAATAATTACAGGAATCCCAATGGCCAGGCAGGCTATACAAAGAACTTTTTTCAAATGATTGGCAACGGATTCAGGCTTTCTCTTACTGTAAAGCGAAAGCCCTATCCAACTCGTGATAGCTAATAATCCAATAAATCCGACCAACAGGGCAGACAAAAACATTTTCGCCTCCCGTCAATTTCTAAAAAATATGCTTTAGATTTTACACCATTGCCGTCTCTTTTTCGGCAATCACCCGATAAATCGCTTTCACATCAGCGACCAGTTCTTTAAACATTTCAGGAAGTAGCGCCTGTGGCCCATCAGAAAGCGCGCGTTCCGGGTGATTGTGAACTTCAACCATAATGCCATCCGCGCCACACGCCACTGCGGCGCGCGCCATCGGAATCACTTTGTGGCGTTTGCCGGTGCCGTGCGAAGGGTCAACGATAATCGGCAGATGCGAACGATTCTGTACCGCCGGAACTACCGATAAATCCAGCGTGTTGCGCGTGTGGTCGGCAAAGGTGCGCACCCCGCGCTCACACATCATCACGTTGTAATTGCCTTCAGCCATGATGTATTCGGCGGCGAGTAAAAATTCTTCAAGCGTCGCCGACATTCCGCGTTTGAGCATCACCGGCTTTCTGGCTTTGCCAAGCCGGCGAAGCAGAGAAAAATTCTGCATATTGCGTGCGCCGATTTGTAAAACATCGGCGTACTCTTCGACCAGGTCTGCGGTCTCGGTGTCTAAAACTTCGGTGACGATTTTCAGTCCGAACTCGTCGCGCGCGGCAGCTAAAATTTTTAACCCTTCGAGTCCGTGACCTTGAAATGAATAGGGCGAAGTGCGCGGTTTGAATGCGCCGCCGCGAAAGAGTTTGACGCCGGTTGAGGCAACGATTTCAGCAATCTCCATCGTTTGTTCCAGCGTTTCAACGGCGCAGGGTCCAGCAATGATTGCCGGTTCGCCGCGACCGATTTCCACATCGCCGACTTGAATAATGGTGTCATCGTGTTTGAGGTCACGGCTGACCAGTTTGTAAGGTTTGGTGACGCGAATGGCTTCCGCGACCTGCGGCAAATCTTCAAAGTGAGTTGAATCAATCGCGCCCGCGTTGCCGGTGATGCCGATGGCGGTGCGCGATTCGCCGGGCATCGGATGCGCTACAAATCCAAGTTGGGTAATGACTTCACAAACTCTCGCCACATCTTCGTTAGTGGCTTCCGGTTTCATGACGATTAACATATAAATTCTCCAAAATTATTTCTTCAATTCAAGGATAGGGGTTTCTTGGGTGTAGTCAAATTCTCCTTCTTTAATTCCCTTAAAATTCAATTCAATCTCAGTTAGGATTTGATTCGGTGTATCAATGTCCTTTCGGTTTTCGCTTTTTAATTTTCGTATCTTCTCTGTTTGATTTCCGACCTTTTATGTCAGCAACATTAACTAAATCTCCACTTTTTTCGATGCGTGGAATGATTATCCTTTCGGAAGGAATAATATCTTGATGTTCTCCTGTTATGGGTGGATGCATATAAGATCTCGGTTCAAGTTTTAGTATCAAATTTTCGATATTATTTTTACCAACCTCAACGCGAATCAAAATTATCTCAAGTGGGAGAAAGCCATTGGCTAGTATCTTTAACGTATAAACATCTTCAGGCAACTCAATCTCATAGTGACCTGCTTCATTAGTAAAAGTCACCTGGCTGAATTGAGCATTTTCAAAAGTAACTTTGGCTCCTGGAATTACTGCGCCGTTTGGATCAAACACTGTTCCCTCTACGCGACCGGTTTTTGTTTGCCCATATCCCAAACCGACAATCAGTAACATCAGCGAGAATGCTGCAAATGTCTGGATTTTACTTTTACTCATGACTGAATTCCTGAATTAAGTTCTCATCTTTTTGAATGTCAGTTTAGAGAGAGATTGCAACGCACCTGTGATTTTTCTCATCAATTTTATCCGGTTGATGGAAGCCTTGATTATTCTTCTTTCAATGTTGGTTTCCCAGCGGATGCGGCGGATGCGGCGGATAGTCGCGGATTTTTTCAGAAAGATTTTTATTCTCGTTTGAAAAATATTTCCGCACGAATTTTGGTTCGGGTCCGAAATTTAACAGCAAGCCGATTTCGATTTCCGTCGCCCGCAAATAATTTCTCAGTTGCGCGATATGTGCTTCGCAGATGGCATCGGCGATTTTCACTTCGATGATGATTACTCCTTCAACAATCAAGTCAGCATAATAATCGCCAACCAGATTTCCGGCATAATAAACTTTGATGGGTTGTTGCCTTTCGGCTCGCAACCCCGAATTTCTCAACTCCAGCAACAGCGATTTCTCGTAAACTGTTTCAAGGAATCCATAACCGAGCGCGTTATACACTTTGTAGAATGCCTTGAGAATCTTGTCGGTCAAATCTCGGTGTTGTAAATCCTGCGTCATAAAACCCTCCGGTTTCTCATGACGCATGTAAATTTCAAAAATCTGCAACAATCACCTAAATCATTAAAAATATCGTTCGCCTATCCGGTAATCCGTCCTAATCCGCCGCATCCGCCGCATCCGCTGGGAAATTCACCGTGATTAAGCAAACGATCTCTTTCCGTTAGAATCTCAAAGCAAATTTGCTCTGATTGCCGATAATCGTTGACTACATCCGCTCAGGCACTTGAATACCTAACACATCCAACGCCGCCGTCAACTGGCGACGCACGACGCCGGTAATTATCACGAGCAAATCGCGTCGCGCTTCGTCCTTTTCAGCGATGATGCGATTTTTATCGTTGTCGTAAAAACCATTGAACTTTTGCGCCAGTTGAAATGCCCATTTTGCAACATGCGCCGGTTCAAGCGCGTTTACCGAACTGCGAATTACGTCATCCAAGCGCAAGGCAAAATAGATCAATGACCACAAATCATCTTCCTGCGCCAACACCTCGGGCATACGCTCATGCACTTCCTCTTTTTGCGTATCAATGCCGGTTTCTTCGAGCTTTCTAAAAATCGAATTGGCGCGAACAACCGCGTTTTGCACATAAACGCCGGTTTCACCGGTCATTGCCAACGCTTCTTTAAAATCGAATGAAATCACTGAATTTCTGAGGAATTTCAATAAAAAATAGCGCAAAGCGCCGACTGCAATGATATGAGCAATCGCTCTTTTTTTCGCTTCGCTCAAATCCGCATGGCGACTGGTTACTTCCGAGAGCGCAGAGGCTTCGAGCTGGTCAATCAAATCATCAACTTTGACCCCTAAACCTTTACGCCCCGACATGCCAATCACCGTGCGCTTTTCTTCTTCTTCCGTGAGTTGATAGCCGAGTTGTTTGGCGGCGGCAGGCGACAGCGCCACTTTTTCATAACCGAGATGGGCGCTGCGTTCAACGCGCTCATCATGCACGATGGCTTTGACGCCGAGTTTGACATAATGCTGCGGATAAGATTGCCCGACGTCGATGACATTGAAATACGCCGCGCCATTACCAAACGACGGATGCGACGAATCATTTTCTTCAGCTTTTGAAGTGGTAATCCAAACCGTATGACCATCCGGGTAGGTGTCGAATTTTTTATAACCGAATTCCAATCCGAGTTGTCCGAGTTTCCACAGATGATAAGCGATGTCTTTACCTGTATAAGTCACCGTTCCATTTGAACGGACAATGACTTTATCGGCTTCGTGTTCGCTCTCTTCGTCCGATTCTTTCGCTTCATCCACAGAACGCATCACCCAGCAGCCTGCCAGTTTGCCTTCGGTTGCAAATTCAATTGCGCCGCGTTCTTTCAACAGTTGAAACGCCTTATCCCAGATGTGCAGATGCAGGACATCCGATTCGCGCGGCATCACGTCGTATTCGATTCCCAGACGATACATCGTCGCCAAGTGACAACGCAAAATGCGCATGGCGATGTAATCAGCCATCTCATAAATCTCACCTTCGCCGGCTTCGATTTCGTGTAACGTGTTGGCGCGAAGTTCGAGCCGCGATTTGTCCTCTTCATAAAACTGCCCGACCTTGGAATACAAATCCCAACAGTAAAAATCGAACATATCTTTACTGCCCGATGTATAAGGCTCGCCCAATCCCGGTTCAATCGCTTTGATTTCATCGAGGGTTTTGTTTTCGAGGTACTTAAATCCGACAACCACGTCGGCGACCTGAACGCCGGTGTTATCAATGTAATTCTGCACTTCGACCTGCTCACCGGCAGCGCGAAAGATGCGCACCACTGTATCGCCTAAAATGGCGTTGCGCATATGCCCGATGTGCGCCGCTTTGTTAGGGTTGACGGAGGTATGTTCGACGATAAGTTTGCCGCCGAGTTGTGGTCTTGCGGGTTCATCAATTCTTGAAGCTTCGAGCAAATACTGCGCGCGGTCGAAATAGAGATTCAAATATCCCGCGCCCGCTACATCAACACGAGCGATGCCCGAAATGCCGCGAAGTTCATCGGCGAGTTTTGTCGCAATATCGCGGGGATTCTGTTTTTGACCGGTCGCGGCTTTCAAACGTTTCGCGAGTTCAAAAGCCACTGGAAAAGCGAGGTCGCCGAGTTCGGTGCGCGGCGGCACTTCGGTTGAAAAGTCTGTCAGTTCAATTTCAAAAAGATTTTTAATCGCGTCGGCAAGTTTCGCTCGCACGACTTCCTGAATCATCATAAAAGAAAATCTCCGTTTGATATGCGGGTGGCAAGCTACAGGCTCGCCTGATGAATCGTTGATGATAGCAGTCCTCAAACAATTTGATAAGCCTGTACGAGACGGCATATTGTTAGATTTGCCGGGATTTGAATTGTGGGATGAAATCGCCTCTGCAATAATGGGCTTGGAGAATGAAATGAAACCGCTAAAAAAAATCAAAATTGAGCGTCCCAAACGTGAAAAGGTTGATAGAGAGCAAGCCCTGAAACGAGTGAAGGCATTCGCCAAACGCAAGGAGAAACTGATTGCCGCTATCAAAGAAGGTTCGCATTGAGATATTCATTCCAGACCTGCCTGATCCGGCTTATGCTCGCATCCTTGAGGAATTAGGCGACGAATTAAGTTATGCCTTCGGTGGTTGTACAGCGATTTCATCAGCAGGCAAATACCGCTCGGATTCAGGGGTTATTCTGCCAGACAAAATCAATATTCTTTTTACTGACACACCTTTTGATTGGGATAAAGACCAGGTCATAATCGAGCAATACGCCGAAGAACTATGCGATGTCGTTCAACAAGCTTTGCATAAGAAGCGATGCTTATCACGGCGTATCAACTTTTTCATGTCGGGTAAGTTGTTATGAATCGTTCGGAAATGCTCAGTCGCGTCACCCAACGCAGCACTGCCTGGGATATGTTGATTATCGGCGGCGGCGCAACCGGCGTCGGTTGTGCGGTCGATGCCGCTTCGCGCGGCTATGAAGTGTTGTTGCTTGAACAAGCGGATTTCGGCAAAGGCACATCCAGCCGCAGCACCAAACTGGTTCACGGCGGTGTGCGTTACCTTGAACAAGGCAACATCTCACTGGTGATGGAAGCCTTGAAAGAGCGCGGGATTCTCAGACAAAACGCGCCGCATCTGGTTCACGACCTGGCTTTCGTGGTTCCCAATTACGAATGGTGGGAAGCGCCGTTTTATGGGCTGGGTTTGAAACTCTACAATCTGCTTTCGGGAAAATACGGTTTCGGTTCATCGGAAATTTTATCCAAAGAAGAGACCCTTGAACGTTTGCCAACCATCAACACCGAAGGCTTGCGCGGCGGCGTAGTCTATTTTGACGGGCAGTTCGATGATTCGCGTCTGCTCATCAATTTAGTCACTACCGCATCCGAACAGGGCGCGACCCTCATCAATTACACGGCGGTGACCAGCCTGACGAAAGACGAAGAAGGCTTCGTTAATGGCGCGACCTTTACCGATATGGAAAGCGGCGAAGAGTTTCGCGTCGAAGCTAAAGTCGTCATCAATGCCACCGGCGCATTTTGCGATTCGATTCGGCAGATGGCGACCGCCGATGCCAAGCCAATGATTGCCCCAAGTCAAGGTGTGCATCTGGTTTTCGATCATTCGTTTTTGCCTGGTCATAGCGCCATTATGGTTCCGCACACCGATGATGGGCGCGTGATGTTCGCCATTCCCTGGCATAATCACACTCTGGTCGGCACCACCGATACGCCGATTAGCGAACCCTCGCTTGAACCGCATCCGTTTGATGAAGAGATTGAATTCATCCTTTCGACAGCAAGAAAGTATCTTCATAAAAAACCTTCGCGTGAAGATGTCTTGAGTGTCTTTGTCGGCATTCGCCCGCTCGTGAAAGCTGCGAATGCGCAAAACACTGCGGCGCTTTCACGCGACCACACCATTTTAATCGAACAATCGGGGTTGCTGAGCGTCGCCGGGGGCAAATGGACAACCTATCGGCGGATGGCTGAAGATTGTGTCAATCAGGCGGCGATGCTTGCGAAGTTACCTGATAAACCGTGCATCACTGAACGCTTGAACATCCACGGCTATCACCGAAATCCTGAAAAATTCACAGCATTTGCGGTCTATGGTTCGGATGCCATAGCCATACTTGATTCGATTCGTTCAGACCCAAGTCGCGGTCAACCTTTGCATACGGCGTTGCCTTACACGCTGGCGGAAATTATCTGGGCGGTGCGACGCGAGATGGCGCGCACCGTCGAGGATGTTTTAGCGCGTCGTACACGGGCGCTGTTTTTGAATGCGCGTGCGGCAATCGAGATGGCTCCGCGCGTGGCGGAAATTCTGGCAAACGAACTTGGTCTCGATCAACATTGGCAGCAACAGCAAATTGAATCGTTTAACCAACTCGCGAAAGGCTATTTGATTGAATGAGCCACCAGGCGTTGCTTTGCAGTTTTCTATGTTATCTGCGGTTGAAGAAGCGACAGCCGATTCATTCATTTAATTGAGGCGTGGTCATAAATCATGCCGCCCTCAAAAGTGCTTTGATTCCTTTACCTACCGTCTTGCCTTGCTCGTATTGATAGAGCAAGACAAGTTGGTAGATTAAGATCGCTCCCAAAGCCAAAAGCT
>JBFMDH010000038.1 GCA_040754075.1 Acidobacteriota bacterium | reverse complement strand
GGTTTCAAGGTGCGCACCTTGAAACCGGCTACAGGAGCCAGTTCTAAGGTTTGATATTTTTTGAAAATGTTGTCGCTTTTCCGAGGGAACGCGGAAATATTTCTAAGGGGAGGAAAATACGATGAGTTCTGGAAAACCCTGAAACTGGCTCCTGTAGCCAATTCTAAGGTTTTATAGAATTCTGCCGGTTTATTGCAGGGCTTTGTTAAAAAAAAAGTTGACAAGAACCAGCGAAGTAAATATATACAACAACATATTGTATGTTGTTTGTACTAGTACACAAGGCGTGAATCAACACACTATCTTGTGTGCTAAGAAAATCTTATGAAAGGAGAAGCGAAAGCTATGGCAACTGCAAAGAAAGCTGCGGCTAAGAAAGCACCTGCTAAGAAAGCGGCACCTGCTAAGAAAGCTGCTGCTAAGAAAGGCGCCAAGAAGAGATAGTTCTTCGTCGCCACATAAAACGGGGGTTCTCTGTGTGAGAACAAGGGGATGGGTGACCATCCCTTTTTTATTTGATTGCATCCGATTCCTGCCGCACCGGGTATCCCGATAAAAAAGCATTAAACTGCTGCACGCTTTACGGTAAACTAATAGACGCTATGACGAGAGAAAAAGATGAACGTCCTTGGGGAATGTACGAAGTTCTGGACGAAGGCGTTGGCTTCAAAGTGAAACGCATTGAGGTCAAACCCGGTCAGCGTCTCAGTTTGCAATCCCATGAAAACCGCAGTGAACATTGGGTGGTCGTCAGCGGTGAAGCTTTGATTACGCTTGATGAAAAGGAAATTCACCTGAAAGTCAATCAAGATATTTCAATTCCTGTGCAGACGAAGCATCGTGTAGCAAATCCAGGCAATGAAAAATTGGTGTTTATCGAAGTGCAATGTGGTTCCTATCTCGGAGAAGATGATATTAAACGCTATGACGATGATTACCATCGTGTCGCGCCGGAATTCAAACAGGCAAGATGATTGTTTATTGACTGTATAAATCCGATTTGCCTTCGGGACGTGTCCGCCAGCGTCTGTGAATCCACAACCATTGTTCGGGGAAACGTCGCACCTGTTCTTCGATGGCGCGCATAAACCGCGCCGTGTTGAGTTGAACTTCTTCCTTGAAATCTCCCGTTCTGATTAAGGGAATCTCCGCTTCAAATCGCAGCACGTGTTTCTTTAATTTCTCATTCCAATTCAAAAAGCCCGGCACGACTGGCGCATCCGACCGCAAAGCAAATACGGCAAGCCCGGTTGTCGAACATGCCGGAATGCCAAAGAAATCACAAAACACCCCTTGGTCGGACAGTGTATTGATGTCGATTAACAATCCAACATTCTTTCCGCGTCTTAACGTGGTTAAAACATCGCGCACCGATTTGTTTTTATTAATAACACTATTGTCCGCAAGCTCGCGATAACTGCTGATTAATTTATCTAACAATGGGTTATCGAGAGGTCGCACCAAAAACCGCAACGGATATCCATACATTCCGTGGGCAAAGGCGCAAAGTTCCCAGGCACCGATATGACCCGTAAGCAATAAAACCCCCTTGCCTTTGGCTGCCGCCTGCAAATAATTTTCCAATCCGTCATAAATGACAAGTTCGCCAATATTCGCTCTGGTCAATTTGGGAAATTGTGAAAATTCACCTAGTAGCCTTCCCAAGTTATCACATACACCCGCCAAAATCTTTTCCCGTTCAGAGGCATTGAGTTCAGGCATTGCCATCTGCAAATTCCTGTGGCCAACGAATTGCAATTTTTTATTCAACCGATAAAGCAAACGAGCGGTTTTTTGACCGATGCTGATTGCCGTTTGACGCGGCAGCGCGCCTAAAAACTTTAAGAGGAGGTAAGCCGGAATGTATTCAAGCCAATTGCGAAAGGCGCTTCTCTTTTTCGACACGCGCTCAAACTAACACGCTCTTTTATCACTGTCAAAGCGCACAATTGGGCTGGAGCGGCAAAGGATTTGAAAGCCATCAAATTTCCTTTCAGTTCAAAGACTCGCATGAATGGGCGAAACCTTTTTTAATGGCGGTGGGGTCGATTTTCTTAACTCTTGCGATTGCTTGGCGCTTGCTTTATTCTAGCCTAGGATTGTAATGCCCCTGCCTGAAGGTTTGCTTCCCCACAACCGGAGTTCAAAATGAAAGCTTTAAGTCGCCGATTCATTTTCGCATTGCTTTTTTCAATTTTATTTTTTACAGCCATAGCGATTGCTCAAGAACAACCTGAGCGCAAAAAAACGCCGCGTCTGACCACTGATGATGTCGTGATGCGGGTCAGCCGCCCGAGTCAACCGACGGTCGAAGTGAGCGCAAACAAAGTCGGTGAACCAGCAAAAACCACGGCTTCCAAATCATCTGCACCGGCAAAACCCGGGGAGGCGACCACTCAAAAAGGTGGTGAAGCAAAAGAGAGCGCCGAAGAATTAAGCTGGCGCAAACAGGTTAGCGAAGCTCGCCAACGTGCGGAAGAGTTACAACGCGCTGCCGAAGAGGGCGAAATTCGCACCACGCAACTGCGCAATGAAATGAATGTTTCCGGTCAAGGGGCAAAGGATAGAAATACGCTTGCCCAACAGATGGATCAACTCGGCAAAGAGGTATCCAGATTGCGAGGCGAAGCCCGACAAGCCGAAGCCGCGCTCAAAGGCTTGCTTGAAGAGGGAAGAGAAAAAGGTTATCGAGAAGAGGCGGGACCGAAACCAACCACTAAAGACGGCAAAATCAATGACAGTTATTATCGGCAGAAATTTGAATCCCTGAATCGCGCGATGGCGGATGCCGAACGCCGCGTGCTCTTGTACGAAAACCGCATTCGCTCATTAAATGAAATGCTTACGAACCCCAACCGTGATAGATTCTCAGGCAGCCAACTTGACCAAGACCGCGCTGAAGCGCAGTCCAAACTTGAAGAAGCTAGAACTGCTTATGCAAAAGCTCAGGATGATTTGCGTAAATTGTTTGACGACGCCCGCCGCGCAGGCGTTGACCCCGGCGTGTTCAGGCAATAAATAAATGGTTCAGGACGTGATTGCCTGAATAACTTTCTTTTCCCTGTCGCTCGAAAAGCTCATATTTTTTATAAGCCTCTATTTGGCTATCGGAAATTTTTATTTCGATAGCGCGGCAGCATTTCTATTTTATAAAAATTTTATTTTGGTTTCGATATGGCAGAAATACTTTTAGTTGAAGATAAAGAAAGTTTGCGACAGATGATGAGCATGACGCTGCAAAACGCCGGTTACTCGGTCGAAGAGGCTTGTGACGGCGCTGAAGCGCGCCGCAAATTAAATGATGCGCGTTACAATCTGGTGATTACCGATTTGAAGATGCCGCGTGCTGATGGGCTTGAAGTTTTACGCGCCGCCAAGTCCGCAGACCCCGACAATACGGTGATTTTGCTCACCGCTTACGGCACCATCGATGAAGCCGTGCAGGCTATGAAAGAGGGTGCCTATGAATTTTTACAAAAGCCTGTGGATAGTCGTCATCTACTGTTAGTTGTCGAACGCGCCACTGAGCAGGCACGTATGCGCGCCGAAAATGTGATGTTGAAAGAAGAGTATGCGCGCCGCTATGGCTTTCCGCGCATCATCGGCAATTCACCGGCGATGCAAAAAGTCGGGCGCGAAATTCAACAGGTCGCCGCTACCCCGACCACGGTATTTTTGATGGGCGAATCGGGAACCGGTAAAGAACTTTTCGCCCGCGCCGTGCATCATCTCAGCCCGCGTCGCAATGGCCCATTCGTCGCCATCAACTGCGCGGCGATTCCCGACACCTTGATTGAAAATGAATTGTTCGGTCATGAAAAAGGCGCATACACCGGCGCCGATCAACGGCGCGTCGGCAAATTTGAACTTGCAGCGCGCGGCACGATTTTCCTCGATGAAATCAGCGAAATCGCTCCGGCTGTGCAATCCAAACTGTTGCGCGTTCTCGAAGAGAGAAAAATCACAAGACTTGGGGGTTCCGCGGATATTGATGTCGATGTTCGCGTGGTTGCCGCGACCAACCGCGACTTGAAAACCATGGTGGCGTCCAAACAATTTCGCGAAGATTTGTATTTTCGTCTGGCAGTTTTTCCGGTTCACATCCCGGCGCTTCGCGAGCGCAAATCCGACATCCGCGAACTGGCAGAGTTTTTCACCGCAAAATATAGCCGCGAAATGCGCCGCCCGATGTTGAAACTTTCTCAGGAAGCGGTTCTGGCGCTCGAAGATTATGATTTTCCGGGCAATGTGCGCGAGTTGGAAAATTGTATCGAACGCGCCTGCATTCTGGCATTAGGCAATGAAATTCGCTCGGCTGATCTCAATCTTTTACCGCCGGTTAATTACTCTTCACAGGAAACCAATGGCTTGCTCGAAGGGTTTGATATGCGCGGGAGTCTTGCAGAAGTGAGTGACCGCGCGCAACGCCTGGTTGAGCGGCGTAAAATCGATGCGACCCTCAAAGAATGCGGCTATAACAAATCCCGCGCTTCGGAAAAACTCGGCGTCAGTTATAAAACGTTGCTGACTCGTATTAAAGAGTTAGGTCTTGAATAGGGCTAAACTAAACTCAAGCATTTATTGTGAATTGGGCTTTGGTGATTGGGTTCCGCGCACAATGCCTGTCCACAACGTTGCCGGTTTAAAATAACCTGCAAAAATCCGTTTCACTTCATCTGCCGTCGATTTATTTAAACGCTCTTCCAACATATCAACTTCTGCAACCGGTTTTTGATAACAGACGGCTCTTGCATAAGCGAAAATGTTTGAGCGATAGGATTGTGCTGCGAGCAAATTCGTGGTTGTGGCGATGGCTTTCGCACTGGCTAACTCATCCGCACTCAAAGCGGTTTTAGTTAATTTTTCTAATTCGGCAACCAAAACGGCGCGGGCACGAGATTCATTTTCAACCGACGAAACAAATTGCGCGGTAATCGTGCCGGTAATTTTCATCGCCTGATGATCAAGAAAAGCGTGGTTGACCAGCCCTTGCCTGGTTCTCAGTTCAGCCATCAACCGCCCGGTCTTGCCATTCATTAACGCTTCAACCAGTGCAAGCGCCACCGTATCTGCACTATCGCCTTTGGCTGCGGGAAAGCCCATTGTGAAATAGGTCTGTGATAACCGTGACGCCACAATTTTTTCTTCGGGTTTTACAGGTTGCGTTACTCTGGCTTTGAGCGCGCTATCGGTTTCATTGCGGCGAAAGCCTGTAGCGATTTCACTGGTAATCAACGAAGAGCCATTGGTATCACCAACGATGATGATAAACGGAACCTGACGTTTGATGGTGCGGGCGTGCCACTCGCGCACAAATTCGCCGGTCAATTTGCTGACCACCTCTTCGCGTCCGTGCGCAGGAAAACCATAGGTATGATTGGGAAAGAGAGCTTGTTGAAAAAGTTCTCCGGCGCGAATCATCGCCGCATTACGGTCTCTGTGAATGAAGCCGATTTGTTCATTGATGGCTTTTTTGATGTAGTCATCATCAAACGCCGGGTCTTCAATCAATTCACGAACCATTCGCAGAGCGGCTTCCGCATTGGGCGAAAGCACATTGACTTGCAACCCATAAAAATCCGCTTCATTAATGACTGCAATTTCCGCACCCATCTCTTCCAGTTGGCTGGCAGTTTGCGGGCGTTTGGTCGAACCATAAAGCATCGAACGCAACATCAATTCGGTTACGCCGCTGTTGGTTTCATCTTCAATCATACGCCCGCCTTGAAATAAAAACGCGACGCTGACAATGGGTTTTGTATGGTTTTCTTTTACGTAAGCCTGCGGGCCGTGAAGCGTCGAGAAATTTTTAACTTCCAGCGGTTGCATGGATTCGAGAACTCCCAACTGGTCTGCGGATTTCTCAACTCCTGTTGCGTTCACCGTGGCTTTCGCGGATTCCGCTGTTGAGCGCACCTGTTTGGCATCAACCGGTTCTGCAAAACTCGGTGCCCAGGCGAGAACCGTTTCACTGAACTTGGCTGCATCGAAACTGCGTGGCGGCGCAAAACCCGATTCGTACTCATAGGCTGACGTGTTTATCAGCGCCAGATATTTTGCAGCGATGCGCTGAACATCTTCTGCGGTGACGGCGCGC
Organism: Acidobacteriota bacterium; assembly: GCA_040754075.1. NCBI lineage: Bacteria > Pseudomonadati > Acidobacteriota > Acidobacteriota bacterium. The sequence goes on along the minus strand of JBFMDH010000038.1, from coordinate 63,744 downwards.
AGCGTTTTCAGATAATCGAGGTGGGCGCGAATCCCGCCTTGCGCGGCTTCTGCGTGGGCAAGCAATGCGGCTTGGGTGGCATAGTCGTTTGTCGTTTCAAAGAAACGTTTTTCAAGAAGCATTTTGGCGCGTGCCATTTCGCTTGCAGCAGGGATTTCGCGACGCAAAAGATTCAACTCTCTGAACAACGTTGCTTCAGCTTTATCAATGCCACTCGGTGGCACAAGCATCCGAACAAACAAAAATCCTTTTTCAGCGAAAGGCAAATAATTCGATTCAATATGGCTTGCCAGAGCTTGTTCTTGAACCAAACTTCTGTGCAGCCGTGAACCTCTGCCCTGTGCCATGATCGCGTTAAGCAATTCAATCGCCACCCATTCTTTTGTATTAAAACCCGCTACTTGAAAACCGACATTCACAATTGATTGACCGATGTCGCCGCGTTCATTGCCGTAGCGCAAGGCTTCTGTTGGCGGCGCTGGCGCGGTTGTCGGAGCTGAGGTTTGCGAACCGCTGGCATCAAGTTTAGCAGGGCTTGGCGCGCTCGGTTGATTTGCCGCTTCGCCTGGTTTCGCGGACGGATTGGTTGCGGTGCTGGGCTTCGGTGCTTGTGATTTGGTAGAAGCCGCCTGTGTTGCCGCAGGCTTGCCTTTTGTCGTTGTGGTTGTAGCCGGCGTTGGTTGAACAGCAGTTACAGGTTGAATTTTGAAGGTGCCGTAAAGCCTTTGAATTTCAACCAGCACATTGAAGGTCACGACATCGCCGACCACTGTGATGATTAAATTGTCCGGGCGAAAATGGCTTTGATAAAACTCAAGCAATTGTTCGCGGGTAATCTGCGGATTGAGTTGAAAATTGCCGCTTGAAATATTTTGCGACAAGTTGAGCAAGCGCGACACTGAATAATTTTCAGGATTAAAACTTTTCAATTGTGCATTGGTCGCGGCATCAAAAAACGCGCCTGCCTTTTCACGCGCGGTAATCAAGCTGGTTGTGAAAACATCTTCATTCAAAGCGAGTTCGCGGCTTAAATCTTCGGCGGCAAATAACGGGTTTTGCAACAAATCGGCTTGAATCGCCAGGGCTTCTTTAATTTTGTTCTGCGGCGAAATCAGATTAATCGACGTGTGTTCATAAGCCGAAGCATCATTCATCAATATGCCAATGGCGCGTGTGTCACTCAGGATTTGTTCGGCTTTTCTGAATTGCGTGCCGCGAAACATCATTCGCGCAACCAGAGCGGAGAAGCCTTTGGCAGATTCGGGTTCATTGAATAAGCCGGTTTTGAAACGCGCTTCAACAGCCACCAGCGGATAGGCGTGGGCTTCACGAATGATTACCGTGATGCCATTTTTCAAGACGAATCGTGCGGTATTGGCAAGTTGTTCCTGTTTAATAACCGAAGTGGCTTCCGGGACGGTGACCGGTTGCGCAGGTGTAGCAGCAGGATTGCCGGGATTGCGCGCCGGGTTGACCGGACGACCTCTGCCGCTTTGCGCCAGCGTTTGTGAACAGAGGAAAGAAATAAACAGGAATAAAAGGATGAAAGATTTGCAGATTAAACGATGCACGATGCTACTCCTTAATGAAAACACTTTCTAAAATCATAGAAGCGCATTCATTAAAGAGTCAATGCACGGTCTGCGCCGTCCTGATTTGCCCGTCACCACTTTTGCGCGGTCGCGTCCGGTAAGCAAAGCCTGGTGAATGGCAAACCAGAGTGACCTAGAACGATTTGCCGTTTGCCAGATAATCGACTTTCCAATTGTATTTCGTGAGCAACAAATCAATGACGCGGTTATACGAAACATTGATCTGGGTTTTATTTTCACTGACATTCATCACGTTGATGCTGCCTTCCGGTAACTCATATTTGGCGCGCAAGCTTTCAGCAGCTTTTTTAACCTCATCAGCTTTCAAATTTCTCACCGCAGCTTTGTTGGCTAACTCATCAACTTCATATACCACCTGGCGCTGTTCCATATAAACCGGCGTAATTTTAAGCACCGAAAAAATCGTGAGAGCTGAAAGCATCATCACCAGAATGGTTTTTATACTGACGGCGCCGCGTTCATTGACGCGGGCATTTGATAAATTGCTCATAATCGTTTCCTCAAACACAAATCTCAATATGTTAGCTCGCCCGACACAAATGGAGGTTGAATAAAATGGTCTGGCTACAAAAGTGTCTCTTTGATTGCAGATTTAATTAATGGCAGGGGCAAATCGGATTTGATAACCACGCGACCGATTGCAATCGGCAGCACAAAAGCAAGGCGTCCGCTTTCGGCTTTTTTATCGCGTTGCATCGCCTCCATTATAGCATCAAGGGCAAGAGTATTTGTCGAAGGAAGTTGACCAACACTTAAAACCGCATCATTGATTGCCTGAGCGTCTTTTCGCGAAAGCAGACCGGCGCGTTCGGCAATGCGGGCGGCGGCGCGCATTCCCAGACCAACGGCTTCACCATGCAGAAAGCGACGATAATGGGTAACGGCTTCCAGCGCATGCCCCACAGTGTGACCGAAATTAAGAATGCGCCGCAAATTGCCTTCGTGTTCATCGCGTTCAACCACCCGCGCTTTGATTTCACAGGAACGCGCAATCAAATGTTCAAATGCCGCATCATCGCCGCTTTTGAATGTCAGCATATTTTTTGCGATGAAGTGAAACAGTTTGCGGTCTTTGATGACCCCGTATTTGATGGCTTCCTGTAAACCCGCCTGAATTTCACGCGGTGGCAGTGTCCGTAAGGTCAGGCTATCGATAACCACGAGCGAGGGTTGATGAAAAGCGCCGATGAGATTTTTACCCAGTTGGTGATTGACCCCGGTTTTGCCGCCGATTGAACTATCAATCTGGGCAATCAAGGTGGTCGGAATTTGAATGAATTTGATGCCGCGCAAATAGGTTGCCGCGACAAATCCCGCGAGGTCGCCAACCACACCGCCACCCAGCGCGACGATAACGTCCGAACGTTCGACTCTCTGCTCAATTAAAAATTTATAAAGCGATTCGGCAGTTTTCAGACTTTTAAAACGCTCGCCGTCGGGCATTAAAAATTTTTGCGTATGAAAACCGGCCTGTTTAAACGCGCGCTCCACTCGTTTGCCATACAGCGCGTACACCGTCGGATTACTGACGATGATGAGGTTGCGTTCTTTGTCTCCGATTGCCGCGCGGGTTAAGTCGCCAAGTTTATCCAATAAACCGACAGCGATATTTATTTCGTAGCTGCGCTCTGCAAGTCTGACTTTGATTATTCTGGCCATTGGTAAAGGGATGAAATCAAGCTTTAAGTTTACGTGTTTGGAAAACTACCAACGCTCAAGAGCGTGGTCGATTAAAAATCGCTAGCGCAATTCGCGGTTGAATTCGTCAATCAACATATCGAAACTGATTGCCCCCAGTCCGATTTGCGAAGCGATTTCATCGGCATCGAAACGGTCGCCGGTGTCCCAGATGTCTTTCAGGAAATTTCCGGCGCGGCGCGACGTCCACCACTTATTATCAAATTTGGTCTTTAGATAATCGCGCAACATGACTTCAAACGCCCAGGCGCGCAGATAATTCGCCGAATAAAAACTGTCATCCATATCAGTGAGAAAATCGACTTCAGGCGTGTTGAATTTCGTCGAGTTAGTTTGTTGCTCGGCATACAGCTTCGCCCCCTTATTGAAATCGCCCGATGAATGCAGTTCGTATTCATAAATTAATTTTCCGGCATAGCGTCGGGTCATCAACAGTCGCGAAAGTTTCGACGAATGAATGTAGTTTTTGCTGTCGCGGAAATTGAGGGTTTGCGCCAGCCAGGCGCTTTCCTGCGGCAGATGGTCAAAGAGAAATGCAAAGGTTTCCGTGAGTCCGTAATCGCCGGTGTATTTAAATTCGGGACTCAACTCGGCAGATGCCCAGGCGTAATGTTGAGCATGCCCGCCTTCGTGTAGCATCGCCTGATAATCGGATTGCCCGCCAACCGGACGGATGACCAGTTTAATCTCTTCGGGCACGCGAATCGGCGCGCAAAACGCGCGCGGACTTTTACGCGGACGTTCCGCATCATCAATGAAAACATTTTTCTGGCTCTCGATATGAATGCCTAAACCTGCCATCGTGTCTTGATAAACCCGCAACAATTCACCGGCAGGAAACCGCCTGTCAAATCCGCTCAAATTTAAAAAGTACAACGCATCAACCCGTTCAGCGTCTTCAATGCGAATGTTGAGGGTTTGGCGCAAGGCTTCGTCGAGGCGTTGAACATAAACGATTTCGGTTTTATCGAGCAAGTTCTGCACTTCACCGGCAAGTTGCGAATAATCTTTTTTGCGAAGCGTTTCATAAAGATTGGCGTAACTGGTAAACCCCAGGGTTTGGGCTGCGCCCTGTAGTTTGGCAATTCTTTCGACCCGCAAATCATTCGAGGCTGCGATTAATTCTGCGCGTTTTTTATAAAGGTCGCGCCGCAAATCGCGGTCACCTTCGGTTTTGATTGCCACCATTGCGCCCTGGAAAGTAATCTCGCGTCCCTGCCATTGGATGCTGGAACGCGATTCAAATCGGCTGACCTCTTCGGTTAAGGTTTTCGCGGCATTTTCGAGGTAATGGTCGGTGGCAAACTGCAACAGGTGATTAATCGAAGCGCGTAGGGTTTCAAAATCCGGCGAACTCGTATCGAGCAGTTGTTTCAGGCGACTAATCGCATCGGCAGTAAATAAATCGCTGTAGCGTTCGTAAATCCGCGTCAATTCCAGTTCGCTCTTTTGACCTGAGAGGAACAGGTAATACTCGCGCATGAATTGATTATTAAAGTCTGTGTATTCTCTCCTGTATTCTTCCAGCATCCTGAGTCAGACAATATCGGCGCAAGGTTCAGAGTGTCAAGGTAAGCGAAAAATCTGTTCAAATAAAGGCGATTCTATTAATTGATTCAAGCGGCACAACTTGGTTAAGGAAACTGTTTTCGTACAGATTGGACGAAATAACCTTGGGATGAGTTCAAGCTCAGGTGAGCGAAAGAGTATGCGGACAAAAAAAATGGGCGATGCAGCGTGGGATGACTGCATCGCCTTGGTTCCGGTTGCCGTCCTCACCCCGGCAACCAAGAATCGAGAACAGGAAGTGATTTGAGAATCACCCGTATCTCTTGCCCCATCTAATCCTGAGCAATCTCAGTGCCAGAAAAAAGGCAGCACCGGTTTCGGGTAGAATCCCTTATTTTTCGGCAAAGTTACTCCATGTTCACAATTCGCTACACTTGGATAGATAGAAATTGCGTGTAAAAAATACATATGTTTGTGGAAAATTTTTCTTATTCAATTTGACCGATTATACTTGGTTCGATGCGACTACTACTGGCAACAACCAATGAAGGAAAGATTCGGGAACTTAGAAAAATTCTCGGTGACGAAGGGTTTGAAGTCATTGGCTTAGACGATTTAGAAACTCAGGATGACCTTGAAACCGGTTCAACTTTTGCCGAAAACGCATTACTGAAAGCCCGTTATTATCATCGCCTGTCCGGTATGCCAACAATCGCCGATGATTCGGGTCTTGCGGTCGATGCCTTGAATGGCGCACCCGGCGTCTATTCGGCGCGCTTTGCCGGCGTTGGCGCAACCGACCCTGACCGCAATCTGAAATTGCTCGAAGAGATGAAAGATGTGCCCGATGAAAAACGTGGAGCCGAATTCGTTTGCGTCGCGGCATTTGTCTGGGAAGGCGGCGAAAAAATTTTTACAGGCACAGCGCGCGGACGACTCACGAGAGAACCGCGAGGCACAGGCGGATTCGGTTACGACCCGCTGTTTTTCTATGAACCTTTCGGAAAAACGTTTGCCCAACTCACACACGAAGAAAAGACTGCGGTCAGTCATCGCGGCAAAGCCTTTCAACAACTGACCGAGTGGCTCAAAGCGACTTTTTAACCCAAGTTGCCAGTTCATTGAACCCTGCGGAAATTAGCCAGCGGTGCAGCCGCTGGGATGTGAGGAACGCCTCGCCCACGCGCCCTGAAGGGCGATGGCATGAAGGTAAGGAAAACGGTAGCGCAGACGGTCGAGTCTGCGCCGATTTAGAAAAGTCCGTCCTCGAAATTTCAAGGGGTCTTCGACCAAGACCGCCGCAGGTTAGACAACCTGCATTACATCCACGCCGCCTAACTTCATGCCATTGCCCCTGAAGGGGCGCAGGAAACTCAAGCGTCCTGCGCCCCTTCAGGGCGCGCGAGATTTAACTGGCTCATTGACCTGTGGCTGCATCCCAGGCTAATTTCTTTTGCCCCAAAGGGGCAATGAGCCACTGTCAACCTGGATTTTTTAATTTTAAAGAGCAAGCGCAAACCGCCAAGAACGCCAAAAGTTCTCAAAATAATTTGGTGTTGTTGACGGCTTGGCGGTTCCAATTTCCTGAGAGCTAAAATCAATCAGTGTTTGCCCGGAGTCATCGCTACCCCTTTGCGCTGCGCCATAATATAGGCTTCCAGGGCGCGCATCTTCGGGTCATCAGCCGCCAGGCGCGGACCGCGCGCCGGGTTTTCAATACACCAGTTAATCATATCGCGCAGCAACGCTACTTTTTTCAACTGAATTTGAAATTTGGGATAGGTTTCGGGATGGGTATTCGATGCGTTCGGATGACACATCGCACAGGCAACCCCGTTGGCGCTGCCAATCAACTGGTCGCTATGAAAAATCTGATTGCCGTATTCGATCTCCCGCGTCAATTCTTTTTCCCAAATCAACTTATCGCGATTGCTGAAATCAACCGGCTGCTCTTTGGGTGATTGTGCAACCTCCGCATTTTTTTTCGCAGTTGCTTTTTTACCTTTAGCTTCGGCAGCCTGTGCCTCAGCAATTTCGCGCGCCCAGGCTTCAGCCGTCGCTTTGTCAACCGTGGTCATCCACATCGACATCAATTGATTGGATACGGCTTGCGCCTGCTCCGCGTTCATGCGCCCGTCAGCAGCAACGCCCGGAACCTTGATATAGGTTTTGCCATCGCAAAGTTGCACGACCAGATTTTTGCCATCGCCTGGCACCGGCGGATGTTTCGGTTCCTGCGCTCGCGCGACTTGGTAGCACATAACGCCTGCGCCGATGAAGCCAACCAGCATCAGCATCTTCAACCATTTTCTTTTCATCGTTCATCGCTCCTTTCTAATAGGACTCCAGCGTCGTCTTTGCCGGTTTATCCAGCGTGCCGTTTGAAGCCAGATATTTTTCGGAAACCATCATCGGATTGCGATTCCACAAATCGTAACGCATATCCACGTAGCCGCTCGGATTGACCGTGACTTGCCCGTCGCCCATCCCCTCGGTTTGATTGAACGGGTCTGGACGATTCATCTGCACGGTGAGTTTCGGCAAGCCTGTCGGCGCATAGGGCCAGGGCCAGGCGGTCGCCAGCATTCCATGAAAATGAATGTTGCCGATGCGATTGGATAAAACCTGATGCGTATGCCCGTGAATCACCGTGACCGATTTGTAGGGACGGAGAATCGCCTGCACCTGCTCGGCGTCGTCTGTCCAGAAATTCCAGTCGCGATAATATTTGTAAAGCGGCGAATGCGAAAAGACGACAAGCGGCGTGGTTTTGGGAACTTTCGCCAGGTCGCGTTTGAGCCATTCGCGCCCCGCTTCACCGACTTCAAAACGGCTCTGGCGACCATCATCGAGTCCCGCGACAATCTGCATGCGCTGCATCGGCGTCAACCCTTTCGCCGTCCAGAAATCTTTTTCATTGACGCTCATCAAGGTAATAAAGTGAACGCCTTTGTGCTCGAATGAATAATAAGGCTCGCCGAAAAGCTCTTTCCACAAATCGCCCATATCCAAAAACCAGTCGTGTTCGCCAACCATTATCTTCATCGGCGCTTTGAGCTGTTTGAGAATTTCCGCGCCGAGTTTTAATTCGCTCGCCTGTCCGAGTTGCGCGAGGTCGCCGCCGTACAAAACGAAATCGGGTTGCGGGTCGAGCGCGTTGACATCCGTGACAGCGCGTTCAAGCTGACGCACGAATCGTTCATTCAGTTTTTTTTCATAGAGGTGCGAATCGGAAATATAAGCGAAACTGAACGGCTTAATCGCGCCGCTTTGCGCGCCGGTTGCCGCATTCACCACATCGACCATCTGAAATGAGTGTGGCACGAAACTGGCTCCTACAGCCGCTCCTGCGGCGCTTGCTGCCATCTTCATAAATTTTCGCCGACCCGGTTCGACCTGCCCCGCGCTCATCAGTTCCTTAAACCACCGGTCACGCTCGCGCAGGTATTCTTTTCGACGTTTCGTCCATTTCAAAGTAATCATAATTTTTCTCCTTAGTTTGCAAGAGATCATCCTCTGCGTTTAACCTTGCCTAACCTAACTTTGGACTCCCGACTCCAGACTTTCTGAGCTATCCTGGAAACGGTGCGCGGGTTTGCGCTTTGGTATTTTTTGCGCGTTCGCGAATGCTGTCGCTCGTCAGCGTTTTCAAAAATTCCACGAGGTCTTCCATTTCCGGGTCTGTGAGTTTCAACGGGCGCATACCGCCATCCAGGTTGGGGTTGGCTTCGCCGCCTTTGTCATAAAATTTGATGACATCCAGCAAAGTCTTTTCCGACCCGTTGTGCATGTAAGGAGCCGTGAGTTCAATATCTCTCAACATCGAAGTCTTGAACGCGCCGATGTCTTTCAGTTGTTTGGTGACCAGATACCTGCCAAGTTCCGAAAAGCCTTCCTGCAAAGCGAGTTCGTCAATGGCTTTCGGGTCGTTGGCGATTTGTCGCGCCCGCCGCGCCAGTTGATTGAAGTTCACATTCTTTGCCGCAACCCCGATGTTGTGAAATTTAAAGTCCGAGAAAAACGGCGAAGAGGGATTGAACGCATGACAGGATATGCAACGCGCTTTGCCGTTGAATAATTCCCAGCCGCGTTTTGCCGATTGAGAAATGGCGTTTTGGTCGCCCGCGATAAAGCGGTCAAAAGGCGCGTCACCCGATAACAAAGTCCGTTCAAACGACGCAATCGCTTTGGCGATGGTATCGATGGTAATCGGTTGGTTGGGAAATGCGGCGGCAAACAGCGGCGCATACTCTTTGGCTTCACGCACGCGTTGCACGACGATGGTATGGTCTTTCATGCCCATTTCAATGGGATTGATAATCGGCAGTTTGGATTGTTCTTCAAGCGACGGCGCGCGACCATCCCAGAATTGCGCTTCATTAAACATGGCGTTTAAAATCGTCGGCGAATTGCGCGCGCCTTTTTTCATTTCGATACCGATGCCAACCATATTGCTTTCAGCAAAGGCGGTCGCCGGATCGTGACAGGTCGCGCAACTGACGGTTTTATCAACCGACAACCGTTTATCGAAAAAGAGTTTTTCGCCGAGCGCGACTTTCTCAGCGGTGATGGGATTGTCTTTGGGAATCAATTGCTCGAACAGGTCGGCGGGCAATCCTTTGGGAACTTTCACTTCAAACTTGGGAGCCTCAGCCGCCGCCACACGCCCTTCGTTTGAATCGAGGGCGAACAAAAAGGCGGCAGAAAGAAAAATGCTTGCTGCAAAGATTTTGATTTTTGCCTGGCTTCTCATAAGCGATACCTTTCCGGTCTGAAGCGTCTCAGACCGCGCTAGTAAGTTTGACAACAGAGTGAATTGAGATAAAAAAATTTTTCAAGACAACCGCCGGTCAGGTTGCGCTGGCAGTTGCGTGGGTTAGAATATGTCTAAACTAATACTTCGTCAAGTTTGAGATGGGTTGTACAGGGCTTTTATGATAAAAAAAATCTTGCTACTATTGCGGTTGATTTTTTAGAGTGAAAAATTATGGCGGCAATACACAGGGCACACATCGAAGGGCGAATGCGCGAAGGCGGGCTGAAAGTCACGCCGCAACGTTTCGCCGTGTTAGAGTTTCTGGCAGCGAGTCACGACCATCCGACGGCGGATGAAATTTTCAAAGCCATCAACCATCAATTTCCACGCGCTTCGCGGGCAACCGTCTATAACGCGGTGACGGCACTAGCGGAAGCAGGAATGATTGATGTGATGTGTCTGGATGACGGCATCACCCGCTACGATGCCAACCTCACGCCGCACCACCATTTCGTTTGTCGTCAGTGTTATAAAATCTTCGATGTTCCGAGCGATGAAGTGCGCGGCAAACTGACGATGCAAACGCCGCACGAAGTTGAATCTTACGAAGTCATCATTCGCGGACTGTGTCAACATTGCCAGAGCAAGCAAGCGAAGCGGGCGAAGTAATTGAAAATATTGTAGGGGCAAGGCGAGTGAGTACCCTTACTTGCCTTGCCCGGATTTTGCGAAAGCAAAATGACGATTCATCAGCAGCCGATTCGGGCAGGTACCCCTACTTGTTGCAAATTCTTTCAGCCTTCTGATAGGTTAATGAACAACCTTTATTCACCAGCCGTAATACTTTCAGGCAAATTTTCTGAGGAGAAAAATATTACAGTGAAATCTAAAATTATTTTTGCGCTCATGCTTTCCATGCTGTTTTTGAATGTCCCACTCTATGCGCAAACTGCAAAAGCGACGATTCGCGGAACCGTGACTGACCCACAAGGCGCGCGAATTGCAAAAGCGGAAATTAAATTGACCAATAAAGCGACTGGCGAAGTCAGAACGACAACCGCCAACGATGAAGGTGAATATGCGATTTCGCAACTCTTGCCGGGAGTTTATGAAATTTCTGCACAATCGAGTGGATTCACCAAGTATCAAGAAGAAGTTCTATTGAATGTCAATCAAGAGCTTCGCTTAAACCTGAATCTGAAAGTCGGCGCTGCACAGGTGGAACAAAATGTTTCTCGTGAGGGTTCCTCGCAGTTGAAAAAAGAATCCGCTTCGCTCGGTACAGTGATTGAAAATCGACAAGTTACCAACTTGCCGCTTGATGGGCGCAACTTTCTGGAACTTACCTTACTGGTTCCCGGCGCGGCTCCCGCGGCTCCCGGTTCCGCCGGGTCGGTGCGCGGCGATTTCGCCTTCTCGATTAACGGCTCACGCGAAGATTCCAATTATTTCCTGCTCGACGGCGCATTCAACGTTGACCCCAAACTTAACACCTTTGCCGTAAAACCCGCGGTTGACGCGATTCGCGAATTTGAAGTCTTGACCAACAGCTATGACGCTTCGTTTGGTCGCAATGTCGGCGGACAAATCAATGTCGTCACCCAATCCGGCTCGAATAGTTTTCACGGCACGGTCTATGAATTTTTCCGCAACGGGGCGCTCGATGCCCGCAATTTTTTTGCGCCGCGCAATGAAGCGGCTCCGAAATACAGCCGCAATCAATTCGGCGGTTCATTCGGTGGTCCCGTTCGCAAAGACCGAACATTTTTCTTCGCGGATTACGAAGGCACGCGCATTCGCGAAGGGCTAACCCGCGTCACCAATGTGCCGACACTTGCTGAACGCAACGGCGATTTTTCGCAGTCGCTGTTTAATAAACCGCGCGACCCGTTCACCCAGCAACCGTTTCCCGGAAACCAGATTCCCGGATTTTTTATTAATCCTATCGGGCAGGCGATAGCCAAGCTCTATCCGTTACCGAACCGCAACACGCCGCTTGCCAACTTCGTTTCGTCGCCGATTGCGCGCGATAAAAACCATCAATTCGATGTTCGCGCCGACCATCGGTTCAACGATGCGTCAACGCTGGCTTTTCGTTATAGCTTTGCCGACCGCGATTTCTTTGAACCCTTCGCGGGCACGGGCTTTTCAACGATTCCCGGTTACGGCAACGATGTCACCAGACGCGGGCAAAATTTGCTGCTTAGTGAAACCCATATCTTCACCAATAAATTCATCAATGAAGCGCGATTTGCTGTAAGCCGCATCGCTTCAACGGTCTTTCAGGAAAACGCCGGAACCAGCGTGAACAAATTGGTCGGCTTGCCGGATATTTCAACCAATCCGCGCGATTTCGGTTTAACGGCGATTCGCATCGCAGGATTTTCGCCGCTCGGTCATGAATTCAACAACCCGCAAGACAGCACCACAACGGTTTATCAATTTGCCGATAATGCTTCGTATACCAAAGGCGCTCACCTGTTTAAATTCGGCTTCGATTATCGCGCTACACAGCAAAACGCTTTTCGCGATGTGCTCTCACGCGGACTCATCGGCTTCATTGATCAGGCGTTCACGGGTAACGCGCTTGCCGATTTGCTGTTGGGGCTTCCGGCATTCACGACGATTGCGCGCGTCGATAATCCGCAGCGCCTGAGAAATCACAGCTACAATTTTTATGTGAATGATAACTGGCGCGTCTCGCCTAATTTCTCGCTCACCGCAGGGCTGCGTTACGAATACAATTCGCCTTCGGTTGATGCCGACGACCGCGCTTCGATTTACGATCCGGCGACGCGCTCATTCGTTGCTGTCGGAACCAACGGCATTCCGCGAAGCGGTTACGAAGCTGATAAAAACAATTTCGCGCCGCGCCTGGGGTTTGCCTGGACGGTTAAAGAGAGCACGGTGGTTCGTGGCGGTTACGGATTTTATTACGACCAATCGTCGCTTGCGCCCGGTGAATTGATTTATTTCAACTCGCCCTATTATCAACTCAATACCTATTTCACCTTTTTGCCGAATGTATTGCTGACATTGAACGACCCGTTCCCGGCAAACTTCCCGATTCCTTCGCCGCAATCGGCATTCACTTATCAACGCGATTTGCGAACCCCTTACACGCAACAATGGAATTTGAATGTGCAACAGCAACTCGGCAAGAGCCGCGTTCTCGAAATTGCTTATGTCGGGTCAAAGGGCACGAAACTCATTACTGCGCGGGACATCAATCAACCGGCGGCAAGTCCTTCGCCGTTCAACTTCCGACCGCTGCCGCAATTTGCTGATATTAACATTCTGGAATCGCGTGCGAATTCCAATTACAACGCTTTGCAGACGCGCTTTCAACAACGCCTGAGCGCGGGATTATCGGTGCTTACCGCTTATACCTGGTCGCGTTCGATTGATGACGCCTCGGGATTTTTTACGAGCGCCGGCGACCCGAATTTTCCGCAAGACAGCAACAATGTGAGTCTGGAACGGGCGCGTTCGAGCTTTGATGTCGCGCATCGTTTCTCGCTCAGCTATTCGTATGATTTGCCGTTTGGCAATGGGCATAGCGTGTTGGGCGATAACGGATGGCTGACGCATCTGGTTTCAGGTTGGCAAACGCTTGGCATTGTCACACTGCAAACCGGCAGACCGTTTACGGTCGCAATTCTTTCGGACATTGATAACAGCAACACCGGGCGTTCAGGTTTAGGGTTTGGCGCAAACGACCGTCCGAATGTTGTCGGCAATCCGAGTGTTGGCAATCAAACCCCTGACCAATGGTTCAACACCTCGGCGTTTGCTTTCCCGGCATTCGGTTCGTTCGGTGATGCGGGCAGAAATATTCTGGAAGGTCCCGGCTATCAGAATTTCAATGTTTCGCTCATTAAAAACACCCGATTGAAAGAGGATGTGAATCTGCAATTTCGCGCCGAGTTTTTCAATCTGTTCAATCATGCGAATTTCGATTTGCCGGATAATTTCTTAGGCTCACCGACGTTTGGCAAAATTCTTTCGGCGCAAGCGCCGCGCCGCATTCAGTTCGGCTTGAAGTTGTTGTTTTAAGGTTGCATCAGCATCGGTGAATTAAAAAATCGGGTGGGACAAATCTCACCCGATTTTTATTTTGGCAAAAGGCGATTCAGGTCAATGCAGGGATAAGCCCTACAATCAATCTACAACAACCGGCATTTTTATAAATTCGCCATAACGATTTGCGGCATCGCGAATGCTGCGAGTTTGCGCTTTGCTGAATTTTGTGAACGGCGTGGATTGAATAATCAGTTTCTCTTTTTTCACTGTGCGCTTCCAAATACCGACCACTTGCCCGTTAATCACAATGATGGGGCTGAAGATGCCGTTGCCGTTATGTAAGAAATTTGCATACATCGGGTCGAGCACGGCGCTGCGGTCTTTATAAGCAACCGTGTATTCATCAAACGGCGGCAACAAAAAGGCTATGGATTTTTCAAGCTTTGCGGAAGGCATAGACGAAGGCATCCAATAGGTCACGTCAGCAAGGTTTTCCTGCACCAGAAAAGCTTTCGCCAAATCAATCGCCGTTCGCGCATCGGTCATCGTTAGTCCAGACCACCAGACAAAATCCTGCAAGGTTGCGGGCGCGTGACTGGTGAAATAACGCCGCGCGAGTTCTGCTAACGCTTCATCGCGTTCTAAATGCTTTGGCGCGGGAACCCATTCATCGAGCAAAACAAAGGTCGGTTGCTTGCCTTCGCGTGCGCCGAAACAGATGAGTCGTTCATGCGCAAGTCTTCCAAGAATATGCAACCCGCGACTGTTGGTCGTTGAAATCCCGGCGTTTTCTAAAAGCTTATACATCGCGCCGCGTGTCAGTTGGTTGCCGCCTTCAAGCGCGCGAACCAGTATTTTTTCACTGCGGATAATGTCAGCTTCTGTGAGTTCCATCTGTTGGCTTCGCCTTTTGATACCGGCAATCACCCGCGAAGCTAAAAGTTTGAGCATCCAGTGGGCATCGGTTGCCGCGACAAAATGCAAGGTGCCGCGCATCGGCCAGGTGCGCACGATACTTCGCTCAGCAATCGCTTTGTGAATATCGGCTTCAAGGGCATTTTGTGTACGCAGACCGATTGCCCATAATGAGCCGGGAAAATCCTGCGCCTGCACCGCGCCAAGCCAGGCAACCACGTCACCCGGCTTTTTAAATTTTGTGATGGCGAGGTGTTGGTTATGAAGTCGTTGTTTGGGGATGTCTGAGATTTTCATGGTCAAGGAGTATAGCTCACTCTCTTGAGATTTTTCAGGTTTCGCCTCATCACTTCATTTTAGTTGTGAGAGTATTTCATAAACGCGGTCAAAGAGGGTTTCTTCAACCAGTCCTGTGCAATGGCAATCGCAAACTGCACAGATAGTCACTCGCCGCAAAATTATCAGGTTTATTTATCGAATAAAACTTTCATTTGTGGTGACTGTTGCAAAGTGCTATTTTGCATTTCTGCATGGATGTGCCAATCAGACAAACTGTTTTAAAAATTCACCCGCAAGATAATGTGCTGGTCGCCTTGACCGATTTGCCCGCAGGCTACGGAGTTTCTTTAAACGGCACACAGGTCAATTTAATCACCAGCATTTCCGCCAAACATAAATTCGCAACTGCGGATTTAAACATCGGCGAACCGATTACCATGTATGGCGTGCTGGTCGGTAAAGCGATAAAACCGATTCGCCAAGGCGAAGCCATCACTACCGAAAACACCCGTCATCAGGCGGCTGAGTTTCACGAAAAGACTTTTGATTTTCAGTGGTCGCCGCCCGATGTAACGAAATGGCGCGACCGAACCTTTCTCGGCTATCACCGCTCGGATGGACAAGTCGGCACCGGCAATTACTGGTTGGTCATTCCGATGGTCTTTTGCGAAAACCGCAATGTCAGCGTCATTCGTCAGGCATTTGAAAAAGAACTCGGATTTGCCCAACCGGAAATTTACCAGAGCCAGGTCGCCGAACTCGTCAGGCTTTATCAAACCAACCGCATCGAAGAGATTCAAAACTTCCCGGTTAAACCGTTCGCTTATGCGCCACAGCAAAAGCGCGTCTTTGAAAATATTGATGGCGTGAAATTTCTTATCCACGAAGGCGGTTGCGGCGGCACTCGCGAAGATGCGCGCAACCTGTGCGGATTATTTGCTGGATATATCCATCATCCGAATGTCGCAGGGGCAACGATACTGAGTCTCGGATGTCAACACGCGCAGGTCGCCATGCTTCGCGAAGAGCTGCACAAACGCAATCCGCATTTCGCGAAACCTTTGCTGGTTTTTGAACAACAACAGAGCCAATCGGAATTCGCGATGGTGTCGGCTGCTATCAAAGAGACGTTTCTCGGTTTAATTGCAGCCAATCAATTACCTCGCGAGCCTGCGCCGCTTTCGCATCTGACGCTCGGTTTGGAGTGCGGCGGCTCGGATGGCTTTTCCGGGCTTTCGGCAAATCCGGCAATCGGGCACACCTCTGATATGGTTGCGGCGCTTGGCGGCAAAACCATTCTGTCGGAATTTCCCGAACTCTGCGGCGTTGAACAGGCGTTAATCAATCGCTGCACACGCGCAGAAGTTGCCAACCGTTTCATTCAACTGATGCGCGATTACGATGCCCGGGCGCGCGCTGTCGGTTCGGGTTTCGATATGAATCCATCGCCCGGAAATATCCGCGATGGACTCATCACCGATGCAATGAAATCCGCAGGCGCAGCGAAAAAAGGCGGCACCTCGCCAGTCGCTGCGGTGTTGGATTATCCCGAATACGCCACCGAAGCGGGACTCAATCTGCTCTGTACGCCGGGAAGCGATGTTGAATCAACTACCGCAGAAGTGGCTGCAGGAGCCAATCTGGTGTTATTCACCACGGGACTCGGAACCCCGATGGGCAATCCGGTTGCGCCGGTCGTCAAGCTTTCAACCAATTCTAATCTCGCCGAGCGGATGTCCGACATCATCGATATTGATTGCGGCGCGATTATTTCCGGTGAAAAAACCATTGAGCAGATGGGCGAAGAGATTTTGGAATTTGTCATCAAGGTTGCAAGCGGCGAAATCAAAACCAAAGCGCAGCTACTCGGACAGAATGATTTCATCCCCTGGAAACGCGGCGTGTCTTTGTAGTCAAAGAAATCATGAGCAATTTCAGATTAGATAATAAAGTCGCGGTCATCACCGGCGGCGCAAGCGGCATCGGGCGAGCGATTAGCGATACGTTTGCAGCAAACGGCGCGTTCGTCCACATTCTTGAACTCGACTTGAATCAAGCCGAAACGGCAGTTAATGAAATTCGTGCACAAGGTGGTCAAGCCCGCGCACATCTCTGTGATGTCGCCAATCAACCGAATGTTCACGAAGTTTTCAACGCCATCCTTGCCGAACATCCCATCAATATTTTAGTCAACAACGCGGGCATCGCTCACATCGGCAATGTTGAAAACACCGGCGAAGCCGATTTTGACCGCATTTTCCGCGTCAACGTCAAAGGCGTTTATAACTGTATGCACGCCTCTATTGCGCAGATGAAGGCAACTGGCGGCGGGGTGATTTTAAATATGAGTTCGGTTGCCGCCTGGGTAGGCATCGCTGACCGCCTGGCTTATTCGATGAGCAAAGGCGCAGTGGCGGCGATGACCTTATCGGTTGCCAAAGATTATGTGAAAGACAACATTCGCTGCAATTCAATATCGCCGGCGCGTGTGCATACGCCGTTTGTTGATGGTTATTTGAAAAATAATTATCCGGGCAGAGAGCAGGAGATATTCGACAAGCTATCGCAGACGCAACCCATCGGTCGCATGGCACGCCCGCAGGAGGTCGCTAACCTTGCGCTGTTTTTATGTTCCGACGAAGCGGCGTTCATTACCGGAACCGACTATCCGATTGATGGCGGCTTTATCAGATTGAATAGCTGAGTTCGCTCGTTGGCTGGTTGATTTGGTAAGCCTGAATGTTCACTATATTAATGCTCTTTCACCGCAGAGAACGCAGCGGCAGCCCAGAGAGCACAGCGCTTCAGCCAAACGCAAATTTGCTATAACCATGATCATAGATTCGCATCAACATTTCTGGCGTTATGACCGCCGTCGTTACGATTGGATAACCGATGAGATGGAGGTATTGCGTCGTGACTTTCTGCCTGCGGATTTACTGAGTGAATATCAGGCGAGTGGCGTTGACGGTTCGATTGCCGTGCAGGCAGACCAGTCGGAACGCGAGACCCGATTTTTACTCGAACTGGCAGAGCAAAACGATTTCATCAAAGGCGTCGTCGGTTGGGTTGATTTACGTGACGCGAATTTGCCGTTGAAACTTGCTTACTTCGCGCAGTTTAAAAAGCTCTGCGGGTTTCGTCACATTGTGCAATCGGAACCCGATGATGATTTTTTACTCCGTGAAGATTTTTTGCGCGGCGTGGGTTATTTGCAGGATTTTGACTTCACCTACGACATTTTGATTTACCCGAAACAACTTTCGGCGGCGATCAAATTTGTTGAACAAAAACCCGACCATAAATTCGTCGTTGACCACCTTGCCAAACCGTTTATCAAAGACCGGATGGTGTCGCCGTGGCGCGAACAGATGCAGGAACTCGCGCGCCACGAAAATGTCTATTGCAAGGTTTCCGGGATGGTGACAGAAGCCGACTGGCAAACCTGGCAAGCCGAAGATTTCAAACCCTATCTGGATGTCATTTTTGAAGCGTTCGGCAGCGAGCGCGTGATGTTCGGCTCGGATTGGCCCGTGTGTCTGGTGGCAGCAAGTTACGAGCAGGTGAAAAATTTAATCACCGACTACCTCGAAGAATTTTCCGAATCGCAACGGGCAAACATTATGGGATTAAATGCCGCGCGCTTTTACGATTTGCAAGTGTGAATGACAACCTAAGTTTGTAACCAGGCGATTCCGATTCAAACGATTATGAGTAAGCGATTTTGTTTAACTCTGGATTTGCAGGACGACCCGCAACTGATTGCCACATACCGGCAGCATCACGAAAAGATTCCCGAGGCGATTACCGCAAGCATCCAATCCGCAGGCATTGAAGATATGGAAATCTATCTGCTCGGTACGCGCATGTTTATGATTATGGAAACCCGTGATGATTTTTCATTCGAGGCGAAAGCCACTGCCGATAATGAAAATCCAAATGTTCGCGAATGGGAAGCGTTGATGTGGCAGTTTCAAAAACCTTTGAAAGAAGCCAAAGCGGGCGAAAAATGGCTGTTGATGGAAAGAATCTTCAAACTCGAAAAATGATGCGCGCGATGAATTGAATTTGAAAATTTCTCTGCTTGTCTTTGGCGCTGCCTTCACCTAAACTTATTGCACTCGAAGCAAAACCCCACCCGCTAAACTACATTTCTCTGAAAGTTGTTATGCGTTCAAAAAGACATTCAAGCGAAGCGCAAGGGTTTTCGCCTGCTGAACAGCGCGCTGCCAAAGCCGAGAGAATTCAGGTTTCAGAAGCCGAACCTTACGGATGGATTGCCGAATCGGAATCCAAAAAAGAGTCGTATGTGCTGTACGCAGACCCTTACACCAAACGATTGGTTTGCACCTGCGCCGATTTCATCTATCGCGGCAAAGACGACCCGCGATATGAATGCAAACATGTGTCAGCGGTCTTGAAATTCATCGGGCGCTGGTATCTCGTCAACGGCTATGACCCGATACAACAAATCTGTAAAAACGAAAGCGTCTCGACCACCGATGAAACGCTTTCCGCCTGAGTCGGTTTAGGATTTGCCGGTTAATTATCTACCGTGAAAGCGGTCGCGCGCGAGACATTGGTTTGTTCATCGCTTACGGTAATCTTCAATTGATAAGTTCCCGGTTGAAAACTATCGAGCGGGATGGCGCTGGCGAATTGAATGCGTCCGCTGGCATCGGGCGCGGGCAATTGGGCGGCAACGCCTGCGAGTTTTTTGCCGCCCTGTAGGACTTCAATCATCAACCTGGGCGTCGCTTTTGCGCCTTGCGGCAAATAGACATTAAAGAAAATCGGCAACTGTTTGGTGGTCGCTTTTTTTAAGGGTTCGCCGAGGTTCGGATAAATAATCAATTCGCCGTAATGAAACGGATTGGCAATTTTCTTCTCTTCGGCGCGCATTTGTTCGGCGCGTTTTAAAATCACCACGCTGCTCAGACGCAAGCGATTTTCATCGCTTCCTGCAACTTCAAACTCGGCAGTTTGCGTGCTGGCTTTTTTACTGGTTGCGTCATAAGCGACGGCTTCGATGGTATAACGACCGGGCGCGAGTTGCGTCTCTTTATAAAAAAGCACTTCGCCAAGTTTTGCCGCTTCGATTTTATCAAGCGGTCCGCCAAGCAAATAATGTTGACTCAATTTGCTGACCACCTGTTGGTCGGCGTCTTTAATCAGCGCAATAATCGAAAAATCGCTGCTGTAGGTGTTCTTATCTTTATTGGGTGTGTAGGTGAAAGCAATGGATGGCGCTTCAATCAACACCGGCACCAGTCCGGCGCGTTTCGGTTCGGGAAAATTGAATCCCATCACGCGCAGCGGAAAAGCATTCGAGGGTCTATTCATTGCCGCAAGCGCCGGAGCTTCAAAATCAAGCACCGGCGAAGCGCCTGTCGAGCGCACCGCATAATAACCTTTGCGGGTTTGGACTTCGAGGTCGGAGCGTTTCAGCTTCACGGCGATTTTGCGGAACTTGCCATCGTAATCCTGATTTTTCGGAACATAAGAGAGCACATAATGCGAGCGCATATCTTCATCGACGCGGCGCAACCCTAAACCTAAATCATTGGTTTCGCTAATCAGCATGCCGCCGGTTTCACTGGCAAGGTCGGTAAGCCCGCTATGCGGGTTGAGTTTGAGCAAATCTTCGTTGCGCTCCAACTGCATACTGAGCGGGCGACCCGAGGTGTCTTCGCGTCCTGACGCGGTTTGACTGGCGCGACGATTACCGAGGGCGCGAATTTCTTTGGCGGATTCGGCATCGGTGCTTTGTACGCGCAAACCTGCCGCGTCAACCGCATAGATGCTGACGTTGGCGCGATTGGCAGCATTGATGACGGCGCGAAAATGGGCTTGCACAGCGGGGGGAATGGCGATGCCTTCGGAAAAGAAGATAATCGATTTGCGCCCCGGCACGGTGCGAAGCGAATTGACCATCGCCATCAATCCGTTGGTCGTAGCGTAACCTTGCTGGTCGCGTTCGAGCATATCGAATACTTCAAGGGCGCGAAGATTCATCTCTGCGAGTTTCTGTTCGACGACGGCTGCGCCAATCGCATTGCCCGAAGCGTTCGCTCCCGCCGCGCCGCCCGGTCCGCTGGCGGTTGCGCCGCCCTGGGCGACTGAGGCTTGATTTTGCAGACTGGTTACGCGGTCTTGAATATCGCCGCGATCTTGACCCGCGCCGGCGGTGAACGTAGAGGTGCCAAGCGACGCGGCTTTATCGATTCCTTGTCGTAACAACTGTGGGTCATTGGTATAGGGTTGCAGAATTTTCAATGAAAGGTCGATGGCGCAGACGGTTGCCATGTCGTCGGGTTTGAGGCTTTCATTGACAAAACTCATTGCCGCTTTGTGCGCCAAGCCGCGCGCGTTGGGTGACAGGCGATCAAATACCAGGGCAATGACGCTGATGTTTGAAAACGGTTCGCGCGAGGTAACAGGCGTCGTCGTCGTCGTGGTTGTCGGCGCGTCTTTTTTGGTTTCCGTAACTCCAGTCACATCGCGCGAAACCAGACGAAATGAAGTGACCTCCTGCTTAACTTCGTCTTCAAGAATTTCAAAATCCGTTGGCTTTAAATCCTTAACGATGCGCCCTTTTTTATCGCGTACCACAACGTCAAGGACAACTTCGCTGGCGCTCAGGATAATCTGGTCATCACTTTTTTGCGGACTCTGTGCTTGAATAAATAAAGCGTTGGTTGAAATAAAAAGCGTAAAAAGCAATAAATAAATCATGCGAGATTTCATAGGGAAATCCTTTCAGCAGATGAATCAATCAAGGTGGAACCGTATCTGTACGCGCTAAGGGAAATTTTAGCGATGCGGTTATTCTAATTGAGAAACCCTGTGGACGCTATGCGGATTTGGGCATCAAGACAGGGAACTGAAAGCTTATCAAGCGTTGCGTGTCTAAGCTCTTTTGTAAAAAATTACCGATTTTTATCAATGACTTTCCGCTTGATGCGACTGCATTGGCAACGTATAGTTTTTCTATTCGCAAACAAGTATGTAGGTCTTTAAGATGAGCAATCTGAAAATTAAATTTGTGCTGATGTGGGTTGCGGCTGCTTTGTGTGCTGCTCCATTTGCATTTGCACAAGCCAAAGAAGCGCAACAAATTTTTACGCGAGCTATGGAATTGCACCAGGCGGGCAATCTGGAAGCCGCCGCCGAAGAGTACAAAAAATTTCTGACCCTCTATCCCAAGGTCATCGAAGCGCGTTCCAACCTTGGCGCGGTGTATGCGCGGCTCGGTCGTTTTAATGAAGCCATCGAAGAATACAAAAAAGCATTAACCATCGATAAACAGAATGCCGGTGTGCGCTTTAATCTCGCCGTGGCTTATTACAAATCGGCGCAGTATACGGAAGCGGCAAGCGAACTGGAAAAACTGGTGTCGGCTGATGCGGTGGTTCAAAACCCTTTGTTGTTGTTGGCGGATTGTCGCCTGAGACTTGGCGAATATAAAAAAGTCATCGCTTTGCTTTCGCCTTATGAATCGTCGGCTTCGGAAAATCTCACCATCGCTTATCTGCTCGGCACGGCTTACATACGCGACCATCAACCCGATAAAGGACAGGTGCTCATTGATTACATTCTTCGCAAAGGCGAATCCGCCGAAGCGCGTTTGTTGATGGGGTCGGCTTATTTGATGATTCGCGATTATCCGGGAGCCGCCAAAGAATTTGCCCGCGCCATCGCGCTCAATCCGCAATTGCCGACGGCAAATTCGATGCACGGGCAAGCCTTGCTTGGCGCAGGCGAACGCGAAAGCGCGATGAAAGCCTTTACCGCCGAACTCGCAATTAATCCCAATGATTTCGAGGCTAATCTCTATTCAGGAATGTTGCTCAAAGAAGACCAGAAATACGAAGAAGCTTTGAAATTTTTGCAGAAAGCGTTGAGCGTGCGCTCGCGTGAACTGAACGTGATTTATTTCATCGCCAATGTGA
This sequence comes from Acidobacteriota bacterium, assembly GCA_040754075.1. Taxonomy (NCBI): domain Bacteria; kingdom Pseudomonadati; phylum Acidobacteriota; species Acidobacteriota bacterium. Next base: position 40,999 of record JBFMDH010000038.1, on the reverse strand, counting down.
ATATGTCGCTTGGCAAAACCGTCGAAGCGCAACGGATGCTTGAAGACATCATCAAACAGGCTCCTGATTTTGTTGAAGCGCACGTCTTGCTTGCCACAGTTTATTATCGTTTGAAACGCAAAGTGGACGGCGACCGCGAACGCGCTATCATTCAAAAGCTCAATGCCGAACGGCAATCGAAAGCGCCGGGCGCGAAAGAAGGCTTAGGCCCGGCGTATCGCGGCGAAACTTTGCCGGAAACCAGGAAGCCCGATAAACCCGAAGAGAAAAAGCCATTTTGATGTGCAGTCTTTCGCAAAGAAATCAACAAGCAGATATGAACATGGAAAAACCACAGAGCCACAAAGGCACAGAGCCGGAAAAATTATTCGCAAAAGAGATGTTTAGCAATCCTCTGTGGTTCTGTGTCTCTGTGGTGAAAAAAACAAAAGCCTTGAATCGCGATATTGGCAGAGTCAGAGCGAATTTCAAACAACCGGGCATTGTCCTTTTGGTTATGGCATTGGTTATTTGCCTTTCGCCTGTAACCTTCGCGCAATCGAAAGGGGCAAAGCGGAAAGCGCCTGCGAAAACGGCTCCGAAAGCCAATCCGCAATTTGAACAATTTTCCAGGCAAGCGGATGCTGCGCGGCAGGAAGGGCGACTTGAAGATGCCATTGTGCTTTACAATCAGGCGTTGCGCGCGAGTTCCAACTGGGTGGAAGGCTGGTGGTATCTCGGTTCGATTTTTTATACCCTTGACCGCTACGGCGAAGGGCGCGATGCCTTCAGAAATTTACTGGTTTTACAGAAAACCAATGGTCCCGGCTGGGCGATGATCGGGCTTTGTGAATTTAAACTGAAAAATTACGACGAGGCGCTCGCCGATATTCAATATGCCCGCCAACTCGGTTTGGGACAGAATAAGGAACTGACCAATGTGGTTCGTTTTCACGCTGCGCTTTTGCTGACTCGCGCAGAACAATTCGAGTTGGCTTATGAAGCATTGCGCGATTTTGCCCGTGAAGGCAATGAGAGCATGAGCGTGATTGAAGCGATGGGCATCAATCTTTTGCGTATGCCGTTTTTACCTGCGGAAGCGCCTGCCGATAAACGCGAAATCATTTTGCTTGCCGGACGCGCCGCATTTTTTATGGCAGCGCGCCGCGTCGGTGAAGCGCAAGGCGCGTTTCAGGAACTCTTAGCGCGTTACCCAGACGCGCCCAACGTGCATTACGCTTATGGGGCGCACCTGTTGATTGAAAGCCCCGACCAGGCGCTTGAAGAATTTAAGCGGGAATTGAAAATCTCACCGGCACATATTCCCGCGTTATTGCAAATCGCTTTTGAATATTTGAAACGTAACGACGCCGAAGCGGCAAAACCATATGCCGAGCAATCTGTAAAAATCGCGCCCAATTTGTTTGCGACGCGCAATGCGCTCGGTCGTGTACTGACTGATCTGGGGCAGATTGACGAAGCCATTAAAGAATTGGAAAGCGGTGTAAAACTTGCGCCGGAAAGCCCCGAAATGCGCTTTGCGCTCGCCCGCGCTTACGCCCGCGCCGGTCGCAAAGATGATGCCGCGCGCGAGCGCGCCATGTTCGTTAAACTCGATAAAGAAAAACGCACCCGGCGCGAAGGCGCACAAGCTGTCGGCGGTATCAGCGCCGACTCGGAAAAGAAACCCAAAGAAAAACCCAAGCCTTAATGATTTTTGAATTTTGTAAATCAGTTTCACGGCTTTGATTAAAACCGATGTCCGAAGCCAATAAAAAAATTGTTCTCGATTATGTCGAAGCGTTCAATCGCGGCGATATGAACCGGCTTCGCGAGTTGTTTTCGGAAGACGCCGAAGTGCAGGGCGTGCTCGGTTGGGGCGGCATGGACGTTGTCGTACCGATTTGGCAAGAGTTGCACGCGGCATTCAATATTCAATTGCAGGTTGATGCAATAATTGGCGAAGGTGATACGGTTGCGGCGCGTTATACGGAACGCGGCACCTTCAATCAGGCGTTTCGTGGCAACCAGCCAACCGGAAAAGCTTATGAAATCGTCGCGATGGAATGGTTCATCTTGAAAGATGGACGCATTCACAGGCGCTGGGGCGCACGCGATTCGGCTTCGCAAGCCAGACAAGTAGGCTTGCCGCTCAGTTAAATTTTCAGTTGGTCGCCTGGTTATAAAAAGGCGCGAAATATCGCGCGCTTTAAAGCGCAGGCTGCCGACACGGTCAATCTTAATTCATCATCAACGGTTCCGACACATTCATCAAACTTGGGAGAAGTTGTTTTTTCATGACCCAACCTCGTTCTCTTAACAGTTCACCAACGCGCTTTTTCAAATCCATTGCGCTACTGATGTTGTTCAGTTTTGCCGGAACCCAACTCGCTTTTGCCTGGCAAAATGGCGCGGCAAGCGAGCCAATCTTTGAAGAGATTACGGCGCAGGCAAGCGGCATCAACTGGGTACACGATAACGCCATGTCGCCTGAACGTTACCTGCCGGAAACCCTGGGTCCGGGTTGCGCTTTTTTGGATTATGACAATGACGGGTGGATGGATTTGTACCTCGTCAATTACGGCGCGTGCGATTTTTTCAAACCGACAAAACCGGTTCGCAATGCGCTCTATAAAAATAATCGTGACGGCACATTTAGCGATGTCACCGAAAAAGCCGGAGTCGCGGGCGGCACTTTCGGAATGGGCGCAACCGTCGGCGATTACAACAATGATGGTTGGGAAGATTTACTGGTCACCGCTTACGGCAAATGCATTCTCTATAAAAACAATGGCAACGGCACGTTTACTGATGTCACGGACAAAGCCGGTGTTGCAGCAGCGGGTTGGACGACCAGCGGCGCGTGGTTAGATTACGACAATGACGGATTGCTCGATTTGTTCCTCTGTAGCTTTGTGCAGTTCGGGTTGAATAAACATATTTTTTGCGGCGATAACAAACTGGGTCGTCGTTATTACTGTATTCCGCGTGTCTTCAATCCGTCTTCGAGTCTGCTTTTCCGCAACAACGGCGACGGCACGTTTACGGAAACCGGCAAAGGCACGGACATTGAAAAAGCTCTGGGGAAAGCTCTTGGTGTGGTCGCAACCGACATCAACAATGATGGCTTGATGGATTTGTTTGTCGCCAATGACACCGTGCAAAACTTCTTGTTCATCAATCGCGGCAAAGGCAAATGGGAAGAGGCGGGACTGGCTTCGGAAGTTGGATTCAGCGCCAACGGTGCGCCGCGTTCGGGAATGGGCGTAGACGCTGCCGATTTCGATAATGATGGCTGGCAGGATTTGTTTGTCGCCAATGTTGACCAGGAGATGTTTTCGCTCTACAGAAACAACAAAGACGAAACCTTCACTGATGTTGCAAGACCAAACGGGGTAGCCGAAGCCACGAGGCTACTGAGCGGTTGGGGCTTGAAATTTTTCGATTATGACAATGACAGCAACATCGATTTATTTTTAGCCAACGGACACCCCGACGATATGATTGAACACTATGCAGCGAATGTGAAATATGCCGAACCGTTATTGTTATTTCATAACGAGGGCGGGCAACTGAGAAACCTCAGCGACAAAGCCGGTCCCGTGTTTAAAAAAGATTTTCCGGCGCGCGGGCTTACGGTAGGCGATTACAACAATGACGGACGATTGGATGTGATGGTCGCCAATAACGGCAAACCGCCGCTGCTGTTGCGCAACAATTCCGGCAAAGAAAATCACTGGGTAGGCTTAAATTTGCGGGGCGCAAAATGCAATCGTGATGCGATTGGTTCAACGATTACCTGGTCGGCGGGCGGCGTGAAAAAATCAAGAATGAAAACCAGCGGCGGCAGCTATCTTGCGTCACACGATATGCGCGAAGTTCTGGGAATCGGCAAAGCGACGAAACTCGACTGGATTGAAATCAAATGGGCACAACCGAGCGGCAAAGTCGAACGCTTCACCAACGTGCCGGTCGATAAATACATCACCATCGTCGAAGGCAAAGGCATCGTCACCAATTAGAGTTGGTGACGAAAATAAAGAGTGAGCTTGCTTTGGAGTGCTGCGACCGGTCGCAGCTTTTGATTAAATCAGGATAACCTCGGATTGGTTGTAAGTATTCTACGGCTGCGGTTGCAAAACAAAAGCGGTGACTTGTCACCACACTCCAAAATTAGTTTGCGGTTGATTTTACTTGCTTGCCCGTGCAAGGTTATCCGAGACCGAAAATCTGATTAAGCGATGCTAAATTTTTAGCAGTCTGCTCGGCATCTTCTTTCAGTGAGATTAAATCCGAATACAACACGCGCAATTGGCGTTCGATTTGACTGTCGGCAAAAAGTCGCGCATTGAGTTGCACACTGCTCAAATCAATCGCAAGCCCCAGGGCTTTCCCGTCAATCGGCGCAAAACGCATATACATCACCCCGACATAACCGCTCGCCTGGCTGGCTTCAGTCACCGGAAGCGCAGATTTTGCGCCCGCCGCTCGTGCTCGCGTTTTGATGACATCGGGCACATTGCCAAGTCCGCTTTGAATTGAAAGCAGACTGGCGCGCACGCCTGTGACTTGGCGTTTTTTGCCGCGCGATGAAGCGATGCCCAAACTGCCTGTGAGTTCGAGCCTGCCTTTATTCAGGCTGGCGCTTGTTGGCACAAACACGAATTCATATTTTCCGGCAGCGGTTTCAAAATTACCGGCAAAGTTTTTGCCGCGCATCAGCGCCGCCATCGAATAGAGTTTTTTCGCAGGTTTCGGTCCCGGCGCATCGCGCAAAGATTGTTGACTGATGAAACTGTTCGACATTTTATTTGCTCCGCTGTTTACAAATTACCGCGTTTATATTCTTCGGCGAGATATTCACAGGCGCGAATCGTGAGCGCCAAAATCGTCAGCGTCGGATTTTGATTTGCCGAACCGACGAATGCCGCGCCATCCGTGACGAACACATTTTTCACATCGTGCAGTTGATTGAATTTATTGAGCACAGAGGTTCGCGGGTCGTTGCCCATGCGCGCCGTGCCGAGTTCGTGAATGATGCGACCGGGCGCAGAGATTTCGCCGCCGGCATTGATATTGGTCGCGCCTGCCGCGTGCAGAATTTCCGCGCCGCTTTCGAGCGCGTCTTTTGCCATCTCGCGTTCGTTGTCGGAATGCTGAATGTGGAATTTCAATACCGGGATGCCCCAGGCATCGACTACACCATCGGGGTCAATCTCCGCATAATTTTCAAAACGCGAGAGCATCGCCGCGCGCACCGAAAAATAGGCGGGCGCAGTCCACCAATAACGCGCTTTCTTTTTCAAATCTGAACCAAACCCCGGAACCCCTTTCGCGCCGGTTCCCATGCCAATCGCCGTCCAGCATTCAAACCCGTAACCGCGAATAAATTTCGGATGCCGGGTCTCTTTATTCAAATTGCGAAATCGTGGAATGAACAGTCCGGTTGACTTGCCATCTTCGTTGACCGGTTCGCGACCCGCAAGGCTTGGGAAAGTTGCGGAGATACCGACGCCGCCGAAATGGTCAACCAGGTAATGTCCCAACACCCCAGATGAATTGCCGAGACCGTTCGGATGTTGACGCGATTTTGAATTGAGCAGAAGGCGCGTCGATTCGAGCGTCGAAGCCGCAACCACAATCACTTTGCCGAAAAATTCCAACTCCTGAAAAGTGACGCGGTCAACCACCGCTACGCCTTTGGCTTTGCCGGTGTTGGTGTCGGTGATGAGATGGCGAACGACCGAATTGGGTCTCAAGGTCAGGCGTCCGGTTGCGGCAGCAGCGGGCAAGGTTGAATTGACGGAATTGAACATCGCGCCGACATCGCAACCATCACCGCAGTTGCCGCAGAAATGGCATGCCGCTCGTTTGAATTTTTTGTGATGGGCGCGCGTTGCCGTGAGCATTGCCACACGCGCAGTGATTGCCGGGCGTCCGAGTTTGGCAGCGCCTTTCTTGATTAAATTTTCGCCGCAGGTCAGTTTCATCGGCGGCAAAAAATTTCCGTCAGGCAGATGCGGCAAGCCGTCGCGATTGCCACTCACGCCAATCCAATCTTCGGCTTTGTCGTAATAAGGCGCAATATCTTTGTATTCGATAGGCCAATCGACATCAAATCCGTCGTGCGAGGCGGCTTTGAAATCCAAATCCGACAGCCGCCAGGAAAATCTTCCCCAGTGCAAAGTTTTACCGCCGACCACACGCGCGCGCACCCACAAAAAAGGTTTGCCGGGTTCTGTGGTGTAAGGGTGCTCCGTGTCTTTAATATAAAAATGGCGGCTGAAATGCGAAGCGGTGTCCTGCATCCATTGTTCTTTGGCGCGCCAGTTCGGCGGACCCATTCCGCGATACATATCCTCGTAGGGCCAGGTGTGCTGAGAAAAATCGCGCGCCGGATTAATCGGCGGCCCGGCTTCCAAAACCAGAACGGTGAAGCCGCGTTCGGTGAGTTCTTTTGCCGCCATGCCGCCCGATGCGCCCGAACCGATGATAATCGCATCATAGATTTTTTGCTTCTGCGTAATAATCAAAATTTCCTCCAAATATTGCCGCAGGTGTTTTTCAGAAATGCGTCAGCAGTTGACCAATCAATTCGGATAAGGTTCGCCTTCTTTAACGACGCGAATCTGATGGTCAGTGAATTTGAAATGCGAACCAGGCAATTCGATTTTCGGCATATGGCAACTTGAGCATTTGTTTTTGCCGACCGGACAAGCCACCGCAAGGCGCTTCGTTTCTTGCGCGAAGCCCGCTTTCACAGACTTGTTTTTCGGGTTGTGACAGGCTGTGCATCTGGCGTCGTAATAGGCGATGTCATGTTTGCGCCCTTCGTGCGGGTCGTGACACGCCGTACAACTGATGCGTTTGTCTTCGGTGTCATAACATTTGCTGTTGGTCAGGCGATAGGGTTGAAAGCGTACATTCAACACGCCTCTCAGCCCCATCAAGACAACCTGTTCCCACGAACGATGACACGCGCCGCAAAAATTCGACATGCCTTCGGTATCGAGCCGGTCGGGATTGAAGATGAGTTTCTGACCTTCTGCGCCTGAACTGACCGCTGCAACATGTTTTTCGCCAGGCCCGTGACAGGATTCGCAAGCCACGCCTTCGATAAAATTGTCGAGTTGAAATTTTGCGCCGTTTACCGCGCCGGTCGTATGACAGCCGAAACAGTTGCGCGTCTCTTCGGAACTCATTTCACGCCCGACGGCTTCATCCAGGGTTGCGGGCGGCGTCGGCAAATGCCCCATCGTAAAATCCAATCCGCGAATGTCGTTATAAAAACTCAAGCGGCTTTCATAAAAACGATTTTTGTATTGCAACACGTAAGTTTGCCCGGCTTCGCCATTGCCAAAACAGTAACGCACCGGCACCGATACGGTGTTCGTTCCATCGCTTACGCTGTAGTTGATTTGATTGCCTTCGCGGGCGATTTGATAACTGTATTTGCCATTGCGAAAAGTCAGGTTTTTATTGATGCGAAAGACTTCATTGTTTTCGGCAAAGGTGAGCGCTTTGCCCATATGTGTATGCGGTTGGGTTTTGGCTTTGGCACTGTGACATTCGGCGCAAACTTGGGTGCCGACATATTTTGCTTCGGTGGCTTGATTCGGCAGCCATCCCGGAACCGTCATTTGCTGAGGCTGGCGCGCAGAAAAGGATTGCAGCGTGACTCCTGAAATAAGCAAGCCGAGCGCGACACAAATTTGCAGAATCTTTTTACGACTCATGAAAATGATTTCCAAAGTTTGACTTGTCGGGTGCAAGCATCATAACCGAGCCATTTTTTTGCTGCAACGGATTGCCGCAGCGCACGCCAGAAGAAAATTGCCGAATGAATAGTTGTTGATTAAACAAATTTGATTTTGCCAATTAGGAAATGACAAGCCAAAGCGATGACCAGACCGCCCGCGACATCAATGAAAAAATGCTGTTTGGTGGTCAGTGTTGAAAGACTAATAAAAAGCGTCCACAAAATAATTGCTGCGCCAAATTGATGATTCTCTCGCCAGACGCCCGCCGCTGAAAGCCAGGCGAGCGAAATGTGCAAGGACGGAAAACAGTTGGTCGGCGCATCAATTGCGTAGAGCATAGCGAGGGCTTCGCGGGTTAGCCCCACATCGTTTAATGGCAAACGCGGAATGGTTGTCGGGTAGATGAAAAAAATGAAAAACGAAAGCAGGCTTGCAAAATTCAAGGCATAAAAGACGCGACTTAAATTTTCCCGGCTTTTTAACAGCGCAATATTCAATGCCAGCAACAGGAATTGCGAATGGTAAATCCACACTGTCCAATCTATGAAGGGAATCCTCCGGTCAATAGTTGAAGGCGAGAGCACGACCGGCGTTTGCAAATGCACATTACCCGTCAATGTGTAAAGCAAAACAAAACTCACATAACTGATCGCCGCCACCCACCACTTATATTTGATTTCGATTACCGGTAACTTCATCAGGCGACTTGGTGTTCGGGTTGGGTAATGCGTTCAGGGAGTTGGGCGAGTTGAAAAGCTTTAAGCCGCGCTTGTTTTTCGCGAATCTCTTTACGGTATCGACCTCGGAGGATTTTCCAAAACATTATATTCAGACACCGCGATGCGCGAATCGAAAACACCGCGTCCTGCATATCGATATAACTGCGCTCGAAAAGCAAATGCCCGATAAGCCCCACCAGTTGCGATGAAGGCAGTAATAACAGCAACCAGTAATTTTTTAAGGCAAAGGCTAAAACCACTAAACCATAAAAAATCACCACACCCACAGCATGCAAAAAAATGTTTGCCGGATGCTGATGCTTCAACACGAAAATATCCCAGTAATCGGTGAAGGGGTGTTCAGGAATCTCCCGACTGATGCGATTGCGCCGTTTCTGCTTTTCCAAATTTACGGAAGGCAAAGTTTGCGTGAGCACGTCGCCCAGAGGTTCCCTGCCTGAAATTTCTCTCGCTTCGCCATCTTTAAAAACGCGCGCGCCGTTTATAAAAACCGCTTCAACGAGGCGTTCATTGCCGCGTTTCACCATACGCATTGCGCCGTCCAGGACAGGGTCTTCGATAGCGACCTGTTCGGTGATGGGCGCTTTTAAAAATTCAGGATTGATTAATAGAAAATCGGCTTTTGCGCCTTCGCGTAAAACGCCCGTGTCCAGGCGAAACCACCGGGCTGGCTCTCCGGTCACCCGCGACACCGCTTTTTCGGGCGACATAAAGCGAGTCTGCACCGCCTGTTTTAAAAGCGAAATCGCGCCGTCGTAATATCCCAGATTTTGCACGTGCGCGCCGGCATCGGTGAAACCCGGCAAGACGAATTCCTGCGCCATCAAGTTCAAGCGTTCTGTTAAGCGGTCATTTGCGCCGGTCGTTACCCAGCGCAAATCCGTGTCATAGGTTTCCAGCAGTTCAATAAAGAAATCAACCGCATCAACATTTTTTTCACGCGCTGCCTCGGCAAACGTTTTGCCTGCAAGCGTCGCATCGGGAGCGCGCACAATGGTCATTAACGCGAGGTTTCGATGAAAAGTGTTGCGGAAGCCATTTGACCATTGATGTTTGAACGCTTCACGAAAGCCCGGTGATTGCCAGAGCATTTTTCGCGCGTCGCGGGTGTCGCAATCGTTCAAGCGCACCCCGCAGGCGAACTCTTCAAAAAGCGGTGTAACCGCGCCATCCGAATAAACCGTGAACGGTTCGGTCAAGGTTTGAAAACGGATATTGCAGCCGAGAATTTTATTCAAGAAAAAGAGCATCGGTCGAAACACCCGCCAGAGCCTGCGATTGGCTACGGAATCGAGCGCCGCTAAGATGGTGATTCGCAACTGTGGGCGCTTTAAACTCAGGCGCAAAATATCCAGAAGCGAGCGGTGATTTTGCGGATTGGGCGTAACTTGAAAAACCGCGTCGTGTTGGCGACAGACATCGGCAAGGCAGGCGTACTCACGGAAGTCCGCGTGTTGCGAAGGGATGGTTCTGCCGCGGAATTCTCCGCTCATCATATGCCACGGCACCATGTCAATCGAGATGCCCGTGAAACCGGCTCCCAGAGCCAGTTTGGCGATGCGGCGCATTTCCGCAAGTTCGGCGTCGGGGGCTGTATCTTTCAAACTGCGTTCCAGTCCCATCACCTCGGCGCGAAGCGCGCTATGCCCTAACAGGGCAGCGACATTGACTCCGAGCGGCAGTTGTTTGAGATGCGCGAGGTATTCCACGGGCGTTTGCCAGTTCATCGAAGCGCCGAGCCATTTTTGAATTAAGACGGGCGAAAGGGTTTCGACACGTTGAAAAATATCCGCAAGGGTTTGCGGTTTGCCGAGCGCAATCGAGAGGCTGCAATTGCCGATGACTACCGAAGTGACCCCGTGACGAACCGATTCAATCAAGGACGGAGCAATTTCCAATTCGAGGTCATAATGGGTGTGGATGTCAATAAAACCCGGGGTCAGCCAACGCCCGGTTGCCTCAATGATTTCTCGCGCCGATTCAGCGATATTTTTTTTAATGATTGCAACTTTGCCCTGAACGATCCCGACATCGCTTTGCACGGGCGGCGAACCCAGACCATCAAAGAGCAGCGCGTTTTTAATGATAAGGTCGAGCATGGGAGATTAAGCCACAGCGTATTCTGTGTGTTGCCGCGCTTCGGGTGAATGAAAGGCTAAAACGATGCGATCTTTGGGAATGCCTGCCGCTTCCAACTCCCTGGCAATACCCTGTTCAGTGCCGTCGCGTTGAATCCACAACTTGTCATTGATGATGTCTATGTGAATGAGACAGCCATGCACTCTCCTTTTATCCCAGCCGACATTGACAAGCAGATAATGATCGCCTTCCCTATCAAAAATTGTTTGCGTTTGAATTTCTCCGTAAGCGTAAGGGATGCGCGCATATTCAGTGAGTACCTGTTCAATAATCCGGCGATATTCAATCAAATTATCCATTTCAAAACTACCTCCTCGTGTTCATCGAAAATCAAAAGACGAAGATGTTGGGTATCCAAAAGTAATTTACCAATTGGCTCTTCAAACACATCTTGCCAAGTCTCTTCACGCACTGCCAAATATAGCGCGCGTTCCGGTTCGATTCTACACAAGACTTCGTGGTAAACGATATATTGACCGATAGCATTTTCAAGATCATTCATGCTTGATGCGCTTAGAAAACTTTTGACTTCAACAGCAATTCGGGTACTGTCTTTTTCCGCGCCAAAAAATTGCTCCGCGCCGAGATCAACATACATATCTTTGAGACCCCATTTGAGTTTTAAAGGGTCATGAGTAATTGTCCAGCCATCTTTCATCAACGCGCGTTTTACTTTCTCATGATAAATATCTTTTGCTGGCATAAAAACTCCACGCGGTTGTTTTCCTGGATTATATCACTCGTGAATTTCTTCGGATTAATTATGAGGCGCTACTTTTTACCGCGTAAGAACCAGGCGACAAGGAAACCGATGAGCAAGCCGCCGAGACCCGCCCCGATGCCGACTTTCGAGACATAACTTTTTGCCGCATCAGTGACCGGATTATCTAAAATATTGGCACCAATGTGCAGGTTTAAAATTTTCCATTTGCCATTTTCTTTAATGACGGTCGCCGTCCAGCGGCTTTTCATGATGCGCGTGTCACCGTCGCTGAAATTATAGGTGTCGGTTGAGGTGCCGTGACTGAGACCAACATTATCGCCAACGAATTCCGTTAGCGCGTCGGCTTCGGGGTTGAAGTTGATGCTTTTTAAAGGTGCCTGATTACCGGTAAACAACGCGGCAAATTCTTTTTTGAAATCATCGAAATTGGTGAAGAGTTTCTGGTCAACCGTAGTAATGGAAAATTTTTCGGCAAACAACGGTTTGAGCGCGTCGAAATTTTGGGCGTTCACCGTTTCTCTGGCATTTCTCAACAACGCGCGCAACTCTTCGTGGTCTTTCTCGCGGTCTGGCGCGGTTGGTGTGGTTGGCGCGGGTTGTGCGCCTGGTTGCGTGGTTGGCACGGGTTGTGAAGTTGACGTGGCAGGTGCCGCGTTGCCGGGTTTCTTATCGCCGATTACTGCGCCTTGAGCGAATATGTTGATATTGATAATCAGTAAAGCGAAACTCAATAAAAACAGTTTGATTTTCACGTTGGTTTCCATAAATCCTCCGCAATGGTTTTTCAATAGTGATGGGTTGTTACGCTTGAAAAATGCAATGAGAGGTTAGCAGTTTTTCTTTGAATTTCAAGTTAGAGAGCGAATGATAGAGACGAATAGTGATTTGATTGCCGATTATTTTTACTGTTCTATCGCCAGACCATTAGCTTGCATTTGCCGGTTGAACTGCCCTGGGAAAGTCACCTTGAAAAATAGAGCCGCAGTTTTCCGTAATAATTTTTCGGATGCGAATTCCTACTGATTACGCAAAACATAAACAATTATTCTGCGCTGAGCGAACTGTTCAACGCCCCACGTCTATCTGTCGCTTGAGAAAAATAACGCACCAGCGCCGAACGATAACGGTCGGTTTTATCTATCGTGGCATTGGTTGGCGGATTGCCGCGTTCACTGAGCAAAATAAACGCGATACGAAATTCTTTCGGCGCAATTGCGGCGTCGGGAACTCGCTCGCCTTCGTAAGCGATGACCTGATTAAGCGACACCGTTTTACGCTCACCGGTTATGGAAAAATTAGCGGCGGGTGAAACGATTCTGAGAGCTTCTTTTAATTGCGCATCGCTGACTTCGATATAAGCGAGGTCGCGCACTTCGTCTGCCGAGCGAAGTCCCATCAAATACTGGTCGAGTTCGCTGAAATAATTGGCGGAGGTTTCAAGGGTTCTGAAAGTTCCCGCGGTTCCGTCGCTCCAGGCGTTGCCTTCCATCAAGGATGAAAAACTGCCGCTGTCATTGGTGCGCGTATCCATGAAAAAACTCCAGTGATTCAAATCGCGCCCCAGCAAATCATCTTTCACGCCGCGATTGGTATTGAAGCGAATGTAAGATGTCCAGCGATGCGCCTGTTCGTGACAGGTGATGGCGACCGCCGAAAACAGCCCGACCATATTGGCATTGGGGTCATCAATCCAACTGCGAACCACATCGCCCATCACCACGATTGACGAAAGCCGCGAGGCGCTGCCATAAGGGTTGCCTTTGTCGAATTGTCGTATGCCGATGCCTTGAATGTCGTTGCGAACTACAAATGAAGTTGCGTACCCGGGCCCGTTGTCGAAAGCGAAATCCGTCCACAGATAAACCGTGTCGAATTCATCCGGGAAGGCGCTGTAAAAAGCGCGTGTGAGCGCCGGAATATCCAGGCGTTTTTGAACCGAGAATGATTCAAACACCGGCGCGTCGAGGTGTTGATTTTGCGCTGCTGAAAAATCAATGGGCGCGGCGTCTGAAGCGGAATTACCGGCTGAGAGTCCTATCAAGGCGTTGCGGGCTTTCACTTTTTTGTATGCGAAAACGATGCGCCCGTCATCAAAGAGCGCGAGTTGAAAGGTGCTGATTTCGGCATACTGCGCCTGTGGCGCTTTGTTCCAGGTGACGAGGTGGTGGTCGCTCAAGCGGTTGTAAAAGATGCTGCCGCGATTGGTAAAATCCAGGTCAGCCCAGAGCGGCGCGAGGCGCGGCAACTCTTTGGCGAGCACGGCTGCCGAGGTTCTTGCGGTGGTGTCGCCGCGATTGAAAGTCACGAAACCATTGGTGCCGATGAAAATTTTGTCGTAAGCGGTGTTGAAAAAATTGAATGGCGCAGAGGCGATAGAGATTTCTTTGTAGCCGTTGTTTGCGCCCTCCATCGGCAAATCATCAATGCCTGAGTAATCGTTAATGCGACTGCCGAAATTATCATCGAACTGCGTGCCGCCGATGGTTAAACGATAGCCATTGCCGTCGGGTGTGAAAACCAGCGATTTGTTTTTTAAATCAAAACCATTGGGCTGCATGATGATTGAGCCATCGTCTTCAATGAGCGCAACATCGCCGCGCGTTTCCACACGCGCCACGCTTGGCAAGGTCATTGCATTGAGATGGGTTTTACCGCGCCATTGATTTTCACGATGAACATTCAGGGCATTTTCCGCGCCATACCCGTCAAAGCCACAATTCAACGAGCCGTTATTTAGTGGTGCAATGGTTTGCGGGCTTGATGGCTTGTGTGTATCAGCTTGTAAACGTGGAAATGACGAACACAGGAAAATTACGAAGAGTGCGATGAGCACCGGACTTTGATAAAACTTTTTGTTCATACGAATGCTTGAACGTTGAAAGATAAAACGCGATTAGCATAACACAGGCTCAATTCATCGCGCGCCGAAATTCAATCTGAGTCCCACGCGAGCTAAGATGGGCGGTCCCAATGTTCTGACCGGGGTTCGCCCGATGTCATATTTCTGGTCAAAGAGATTTTCAAATGCCGCAAAAACTTCTACGCCTTGTGTCAGGCGGCGCGACGCGAATAAATCAAGGGTGAAGAATTTGTCCAGTTCAAATAAATTCTGGTCATCATCGAATTGCGTACCGATGGCGCGTCCTTGAACGCCTACCGTAATAATCGACGGATTAGCGTAACGAAATTGAAAAGTCATTTGATGGCGCGGCACCTGTGGAATCCATAAACCTTCAAGTGAGCGATTCGTCGGAAAGCGTCGTACTGTGGCATCGGCGAAGAGATAGCCGCCGGTAATGGCAATGGAATTCGTCAGTCGCGCTTCGGCTTCAAACTCAACGCCGCGTGAACGTGTGCGTCCGAGATTTTGCCGCTGTCTGGTAATCAAATCGGGGGTCACCGAGCGCGTCACATTGGCTACCGGTCTGATGATTTCCGTCCAGAAAAATGTGCCGCGTAAATTCATTCGCTGTTTGAAGGCATTGAGGTTTGCGCCCGCTTCACCGCCTGTGAGTCTTTCAGCCTGCAAATTACTGTTGGCTTGCGTGAGAACATTGCCGACGCGAAACGAGCGGTACAATTCATTCAAGGTCGGCGCGCGAAAGGCGCGATAGCCCGACACAAAGAGCGAAACATTTTCATGCGCTTTATAAAGCAAAGACAATCGCGGGCTGAAGGCGGTTTCCGCGCGGTCTTTAAAAAATGTTGGAGTGACGACTGCGGTTGCAAACACACGACTGGTCGAAAGCCCGTCATAATTGCGCCAGCGGTCAACGCGACCGCCAATCGTCGCAAAAAATTTATCGGTGAGGCGAATGATGTTCTGCCCGTAAATGCCAAAGATTCGTTGACGCCCGCCTGCGCCGACCGCCGAGGTGATGCGCCCGCCTGCGAAAACCAGTTCATCGCTTGCGCCGCGCACTTCGCGAAAATCGAATCCCGCAACTAAGGTTTGCCGGTTGCCCGCCGCGCGCGACCAACCCGACGTAAAGCCGATTTGTTGTGCAGGCGTGCGCTGGTCGCGGGTTAAGTTTTCGCTGTTGCGATTTGCAGCAATTGCCGAAAAGCTCTGATTGTAAACCTGTGTGCTGCCATAAGCGCGAATGAGCAGTGCGCCGACGGTTACCGACCTCCAATCGAAACCGCTTGCGAATTGCCTGATGTGGGTGCGATTGGTCTGCAACGGGGTGCCGTTTTCACGCGATTCGCCGAATACCGAACCGCGAATGAAGACCCGTCCTTTATCCGCAATGGAGCGTTCAAGCGTTGCATCGAGAGTTGAAAATTCCGCGCCCGCTCTGGTATCGACGCTGCCGCGTTCATTTTCGTCAACCAGGATGTAACCATCGGTATGCAGAGCCTGACCGGAAATTTGCGCGCCGAATTTGCCGAACCGCCCGCCCGCAAAAAATGAACCGCTCGGCGTTTGCTGATTGCCGTAAGCGGTCTCTAACGAAAATGCCGCGTCGTGATTTTCGCGCGGAATAAAATTGATGACGCCGCCGAGCGCATCCGACCCGTAAAGATTGGACGCGCCACCGCGCACCACTTCGATGCGGCTTACCTCTTCGCGTGGCACACGTCCCCAGTAAATCCACCCGCCGAACGGGTCATTGAGCGGAATGCCATCGGTTAAAATCACTGCGCGGCTTGCACCGCTTGCGCCGACTCCGCGAAACGATACGCCCTGCGTCGTCGGGTTCGCGGTGCGACTACCGGAACGGCGGAACAAGGAAAAGCCCGGCACTTGTCTTAATGCGTCATCGAGCATGAGCGCCGATGTCGTTGTCAAATCTTCCGTTGATAAAACGGCGACGCTGGTTGCGGTTTCACTCACTCGCGTCAGCGTGCGTTCAGCGGTAATCGTAACTTGTTCGGTGACTGATTCGGGGGTAAGCGTGATGTCGAGGTTGAGGTTTTGTTGCAGATTGATTTCGCGTGAAACCGCTTTGAAACCGCTTGCAGAAATCACCAGCACATATTTTCCTGCGACACTTTCCTTGAATGAAAAATAGCCGTCCTGATTGGTCGTTGTCGCGTCAAGTTGGGAACCGCGTTCTGTGGTTCGGCAACTCACCTTCGCGCCGACAATCGCCGCGCCGGTCTGGTCAAGAACGCGACCTTCGATTTTAAATTTGGTAATTTGCCAGGCGGCGGCTTGAACGGTGAAGATGAAAATCATCAAGGCACTAAAAAATGCAATGCGGATTTCTCTTCTTTTTGAATTGGTTTTGAGCGGTTGTCGATCAATCATAGGCATTATTTGACGCATTTCGTTCCGAAAAGTCAAAGCACGCTTCACCTTGAAATATGGAAGCGTGCAGCTTTGACGTGGAAAGGTCAGCGGAAGTTACGAAATTAATTTTTAGAATGGTCGTGGGGCTTTTTCTTTTCCAGTTCGGCTTTTGAAAGCGGCGCGGTTTTAAAGTCGAAACGCAACAACTCAATCGGTGACTGACCGGCATTCATCAATTGTTGCGCCTGATTTGCCGCAACCCAGGTCGATTGTCCCATTTCTAATTTCAGGGATGATGATTTGCCTTTCACCTTGCTTGCCTTGAACATTGCGGGAGTTAAAGCAATCAGCAAGCCCGGTTCATTAGCACGGGTGTTGACGTCCAGAGTTTTGCCCGCTGCGCAAACCAATCGCGTGATGCGCACCTGTTCGTTTTCAAATTGGACTTTCTGAAAATTTTCGCCTTCGGGATAGGCTTCGCGAAAATAGCGACCATACAGGCTCTTGTCATTCACCGGTTCGGTTTTAAATTCGACTCGCAGAAAATCGCTCGGCGTGTTCGATGGATTTTCGACTTCGTGGATTTCCTGAACCGCTTTGTACAATCGAAAACTTCCGGCTTTGGTCGCCGGTCGCTTAATCGCGCCATACTGTGCGCCGATGTGTTTGAAAATGACCGGGTCACTGTCATTCAAATAAACATAAGCCGAGGCTGTAGCTGTATGCGCGTGCGCCGCGAGTTTTGCATTCGCCGGGTAATGAACGCGGGTGACTTTGACATAGTCATTTTCAAATTGCAGTTTGTAATTTTCCGGCAACGCTTTCAACGGGTCTTGCGCAAAGGCGGTGACCATCACAAAGCAAAGAAGAGTTATCAGGGTCAAAATTTTCATATCGTTCTTTCCTTATTTAATCTCAGAGGCAACCGCAAGATTGACCTCTAGCCTTACAAACGGCAGCTTATTGAAAAGGACGCAAAAAAAGTGGCTGGTTGAAAAAAAAATTTGAGCCTCAACAGGTGTAAGGCTTTTTACACTGGTAATCCTTGACCTGTCCGCGACAGTCGAACTCAAAATGGCAGCACTCGGCAATCACGGCGCGCAGTTGTTCGCGAGCGCGTTGCACACGCGATTTCGCGCCCGAAAGCGAAATTCCGAGACGCCCGGCAAGTTCTGTCTGGGTGATGCCTTCAAGGTCAGCCAGCGTCAAGGCTTCGCGATATTTTTCCGGCAAACGCTTGAGCATCGGTTGCAGACAAGCAGCAATTTCGCTGATGACATTTCTTGTTGAAACGGTTTCGGCGAAATCTTCGGGCAAATCGTTTGCCGTATCGAGACTGACATTCGGTTGATGGTTGCGATAATAATCGATAATCGTATGGCGCGTGACCTGATAGACCCAGGCGTAGAGATTGCTGTTTGGGGCGAGGCGTTCAATGTTGCGATGGATTTTAAAAAGCGCATCCTGCAACAGGTCTTCGGCATCGGCAGCGTTAGGAACGCGACGCACAATGAATTTTTTTAAATCAACAGTCAATTCATTCCATAATATGTCGCGCGAAATTTCCGCTTGTGATTGCATTCGTACCCTTCACCTCAAAAATTTATTTTGCTCAAATACTAACGCTCCCGTTCAGCGGGGCCGCGAGCGGCACTGAGGAAATGATGAAAAACTTACTTCGCGAACTCTACTGCAACGGGTTATTGGGCAGCCTTTGATGGGTTTAGTATCTTTCTCCACCGCAATAGTCTGGTTGCGGTAAATCACGCCCCAAATATGATGCTATATAGTCAATCGCTGTGGGAGAATGTCCCCTCTTTGTCATCGGGTTTCTTCCTGTTCGTGCTGCATTTTCTATCAGAATTCGGTGCGAGCCTTTGATGATGTCCAGTATTTCTTCAGGCTCCTCGTCAAATATGTCGCATACCATTGAACAGGGGACACTCTTATAAACTCCTAAACGGGGATCGTTTTCGTTCTCCTTTAAGCCAACTCTGTCATCTTCCCTCAGTTCTTCCGGTAGTGTATCAAGATCAAGTAAGCAGTGGATGAAATTTGAGAAAAAAGCAAGCACTTCGATCTTTCCGACATTGAGCCGCAAAAAGTCCTTACTCAGAGTCAATCCCCAGCGGTCTGGTGAGAGGGCATCTGCAATAGCGATTGAATCAGCTAGAAAATTTAAAGAGCAACGTTGGGCTGCATCGTCTGGGAACAGGCTTTGAATTACCTCAGCAACTGAGCCTTGATTATCTCTATCTATAGCCATTCATCCTCCTTCTTGCTGTGTCAGACATTGAACTGATTGAACGACGGTCAGGACGCCCAACTATTATTGGCTGGATGGAATGCCTGATAGGTCGCTAACGAAACAAGCGAACCGGCGTTCAGCTTTTTATTTTGTTGATCAACAGACGCCTCGAGTCAAATTGCAAACTAATCCGCGTTGGTGATTTTTTTTGCCATATCGCCGACGCGAATCGTGCCTCCGCAAATGACCTTGGCGTTAATGCCGCGCAGGTTGAGTTCTCTACCCAGAGGCGAATTGACAAATTTCTGAGCATCGACGCCGAAACGTTCGACAAATTTTTTACAGCCGGTGTGCGGCTCGGCAGTGACTTCGACGATTGCCGAACCAATCGCCAGCCGTGTTCCCGGCGGCAAATTGCTTTTGCTTAAATCGAGGTCAACGAAAAGCTGATCGCCCGCCAGTTGCCAGCGCGATTTGTCCTGTGCAATGAGGGCAATCGCCCGCGCATTCATAATGTTGATTTGCATATCGGGATGCGGAGAATTATCCGGTGTGCGCGAACTACTGCGCGTTTGCCAGTTGTCGCCAAGGAGTCCTTCAATCGTACAGAGTTCGCCTTCCGGTAAAATTTCGCGTTCACCGATTTGCGGTCGTCGGACGATTAATTCCAATCGACCTTCATCTCTGGGCGACAGTTGAATGGTTGCAAGCCCCGCCTGCAAATCTTCCAGGTTTAAATGGGTCATCACTTTTTAATTTTTCCTTGTGTTCATTTAATTCGGTTTTCAGGAATTACCTGATGGGCTTACGAGCAAAATCCATCAGCCGTTCGGTGAAATATCAAACCGCTAATTCGTTTAACTCAAGTGAGCGGTTTGGCAATGCTCCTTCGGCGCATTCCGCATCACAGGCGTTTTGAATCAGTCATCCTATTTTTTATAACTGACGCGCCAGATTTTACCTGCGCCATCATCTGTGATGAGCATCGAACCGTCTTTTAAAACCAGCAGCCCGACGGGTCTGCCCCAGACTTTGTCTTGGTCTTCGCCGAGCATCCAGCCTTTGACGAATTCATCATAGCCGCCTACGGGTTTGCCGTTTTTAAATTTAATGCGAATGACATTGTAGCCGGTGCGCTTGTCGCGATTCCACGAGCCATGCAAAGCGGCAAAAGCATCGCCCTGATATTCTTTGGGAAACATTTTGCCTTCGTAAAAAACCAGACCGAGAATTGCCGAATGCGCCTGAATCAAGACATCGGGCACGGTGGCTGTTTGCACAAGGTCAGGTCGTTCACCTTTGCGGCGCGGGTCTTCGTTCTGCCCGATGTAGGAATAGGGCCAGCCATAAAAGCCGCCTTCTTTGACGGACGTTACATAATCGGGAACCAGGTCATTGCCAATCAAATCGCGCTCCTGCACCGCAACCCAGAGTTGTTTGGTCGTCGGATTCCACGCCAGTCCCAGAGGATTTCTCAGCCCGCTGGCATAGATGCGCGAGTTCGTGCCATCGGGATTCATTTCGGAAATCGCCGCGCGCATCGGCTCTTCGCCCGCATTGACATTGGATTTCGAGCCGACCGTAACATAGAGCTTTTTGCCATCCGCGCTGAAAATCAGATTGCGCGTCCAGTGTTCGCGGTAGCCGTTCATTGGCAAACTGGCGATTTTTTCGGCTTCGCCTTCGGCTTTAGTCTGCCCGGATTTGTATTTGAATCGCACCACGGCATCGGTGTTGCCGATATACAAAAAACCATTCTGAAAAGCCATGCCGAAAGGTCGCGAAAGTCCCGTAGCAAAAATGAACCGCTCGTCGGCTTTGCCGTCATTATTGCTGTCGCGCAGGATAGAAATCTGCCCTTTTTCGGATTCGGCAACAAACACATCACCGTTTGGCGCAAGCTGCATCCAGCGCGGCTTGATTAAATCAACGGCATATTCGCTGACGATGAAACCTTTGGGCGCGATGAGGTCTGCGCCTTCGGGTCGCGGAATGATTTTGGAAAAATTAACCGGACCGCGTTGCACTTCGGGCGGCGGCAAATCTTTCAAGGTAATGTTGTAGTGGTTGAGCTGGGCGCTGTCTTGAGCGGGCGCAGGTTGTGAACTTTTTTGCGTTCCCTGAGCGCAAGCCAGTACGGCAATAACCAATACTAAAATGCTGAAGGCAACCGGGGATTTGGATTTGCGAATCAATGAGGCGAACATTTTACTCTCCTTGCTCGAAACGTTTTGAAATTTTTTACCACTGGGGAACCGTTTTACTTCACCGGATATGAATTGAGTTTATGGCAAAGACCGCAAACTCTGCCACGCGAATTTTGATTTTACGTTGGTCATGCAACTTTTAACCGCAATCGGATAAAAACCACAAAGACACCAAGGCACGAAGTTTCACGAAGGCACTTGGTGTACCTTTGTGCTCTTTTGTGGCAAATCGTTTTTGAAGGGAGGAATTCAACAAAAGGTATAAATTTTTACGAACGTTGCGCGGTGCCTTTGTACATTTCCGCCAGGATGCGCGGGGATTTTGGCATCAGGAAACGTTCAAGGTTGGTGATGGTAAAACCGTTCGCTTCGATAAGCGCATCAATCTTGCGATTCATATTGCAACCGACGCCGACGATTTTTTGCAGAGGGTTATACCGGTCTTGCCGCCGGGCGGTTTTTGCGTCGTCGCTGCGCCCGTGCTCGAAAAAAATATACTGCCCTTCGGGTTTCAGTACCCTACGCATTTCGGCAAGCGCCGCATCTACGTGTTCAATCGAGCAGAGCGTAAAGGTCGTCACCACGGAATCGAATGTTGCATCATCGAAAGGCAAATGTCCCGAAGCATTAAGTTGAAAAAATTCGACCGGCACATTGGATTTTTCGATGCGTTCGGCGACGCGCCTGGCGAGCATACTTTCGGGGTCAATCGCAGTGATTTGCGTGACCGCTTCGGGATAGTAAGGCAAATTCAAGCCGGTGCCGAAACCGATTTCAAGCACCTTGCCTTTTGCCTCCGCGAGCGCGCGCCGCCGGTATTTGCCGAGTTGCGGATTATTGAGCGTCAGGTCAAGCAGACGCGGAAAAATATATTTTGCGTAAATGCCCATAATGAATAAGGCAAAAGGCAAAAGTAAAAAGGCAAAAGTAAAAAGTTCGGAATTTATAAAGCGTTAATTACAAATGTCATTTTTGCCTTCTTACTTTTTGCTTTTGTTTTTTTTACTTTTGCCTTTCCTATTTCTTTTCCAGTTTTTGCGCGAGCAGCCAGTTGAAGAATTCCGGTTCAGCGTAAGCTTTTTCCCACGAATTGTGATTGACGCCTTCGTATTCGGTGTATTTGACGTTGCCGCCGGTGGTTTTCAAAGCTTCGTTCATCTTGCGCGATTCGGTCACCGGAACGACGGCATCAACCGCGCCGTGAAAAATCCACACCGGGGTTTTGCCGATTTTTTGCGCAACCGGGGTGTACGGGTCTTCGCCGTCGGTTGCCGGAATTTTCAGTTGATCGGCGATTCTTTGCGGAAGTCGAACGCCGCCGCAAATCACCGCAATCGCCGCGAATTTATTGGGATTTGCCGAGGCAATCGCCCACGAACCGTAGCCGCCCATCGAAAGCCCGGTTAAGTAAGTATGCGTCGCGTCGCCGTTAAATTCTTTGCTGGCGAGTTCAAGGGTTTTAAGCGCCATCGTTTGCATTTCGGGTTCACTCCACCAGCGATTTTTCGGGCATTGCGGAAAGACGATGAGGCATTGGGCGCGGTCTGTGTAACGACGCACAGCGGTGCCGATGCCGACTTCGGTTTGAATGATGCCGTCGCTTCCGCGTTCACCTGCGCCGTGCAGGAAAAGCACAACGGGCAATTTCTTTTTCGCATTCCAGTTGAGCGGCAAATAGACTTGATAGCGATATTCATTCGCGCCGATTTTTGCGGTGCGATTTAAAAAACCGGTTTCGCTTTTCGCGTGTATCGCCGTTGCCGAGACCGTTAAGAAAGCTAAAGTGAAAAGGAGATTTTTATAACGGAACATAACGCGCTCCTGGTCGTTGAATTTCACTGCGCGATTACTCTACAAACCGGCGCACCTAAAATCAACGTGAGATTGCCTGCAATGAATTGATTTATGGATATATCCGCGTTAGCATTTTGCCGCGATTTATTCGGCGCAATGCCGAAGCGGTTCAAAGTTTCCAACCTTACAATGTTCAGGAGGTCTTATGATGCGTTTTCGTCACCTTCCAATTTTACCCATTCTGGTTTTGGCTTTCGGGTTATCAACTGCGGCAATTGCGCAAGACCGCGCCAAACTCGAACAAGAAATCGAGGCTTTGAAACAACAAATCAGAGAAAAAGAGAGAGAATTTCTCGAACCTGCAAAAGAAGATAAAGCGGCTTTCGCTGAGTTTCTTGCTCAATCCGACAGAGGCATGTTTCGCTTGATGCCGAGAGAAAAATATCGAGACAAACTATTGATTCGTGAAGGCGGCGCATACTATTCGTTTACGAGGTTGGTTCATGAATACGGTAATGGGTCGGACATCAGTCTGGAACAAGGAAGACTTCAGGCAGGATTTTTAGGTGCGGGTTTCGGTTTCATTACCATGATTGGCGATGTGCCGCTTGATGAAATAACCCTCACGCATCCGGCAGTCGAATTCTTAGCGAATTTCAATGCGCCAACCGCTGAACCACAGGCGCGCGAACAACAGCACATCAGCGGAACCGGGATTGCCGTTCAAGGTTTTAATTACAGCCGTTATGTGGGAGCAAGAGTCAATCGCACTTATGTATTGCGTTCCATTGATTATCATCAATCGGATGTACTGGTTGCTTTCCGCGTGATTCGTCAGGATGCCGACGGCAGCTTAACGATTATCTGGAAGATGCTCAAAGATTTTCCCACCCCCATTCTTGAGCGAAAATAAAGTTATGATTGGTTGAGTGTCCACCTCAGTGAGCACTCAACCTGCTTTTCATTTCGCATGGCGGTCTAAATAATCGAGCAAGACATTTGCCATCACTTTCACGCCAACGACCAATGATTGTTCATCAACATCGAATTCCGCCGTATGCCACGCCGCAGTAATCCCACGCGCCTTATTGCCGACGCCTAAAAAATAAAAGAAGCCGGGGACGACTTGCTGATAATAAGAAAAATCTTCGGCAGGCATAAACGGTTTTGGCGCAATCGTATTGGTCGCGCCAACAATGCGGCGAATCGTCGGCAAAGTTGTTTCGACGAGCGCCGGGTCGTTATAGGTTACGGGGTTGGGGTTATCGAATTGCAAATCGAAAGTTGCGCCATAGGATGAGGTGACGCCCGCGAGGGTTTCGCGAATCAAAGTCTGAGCGCGTTTGCGGGTTTCTTCGCTGAGCGCGCGCATGGTGCCGGTCATCTTCACTTCGTCGCCGATGATGTTGTAGCGGTCGCCGCCATGAATCGTGCCAATGGTTAAAACCAGCGGGTCGAGCGGGTCTGTGCGACGGCTGCGAATGGTTTGCAAAGCGGTGACACATTCGGCAGCAACGACGATGGCATCGACGCCGAGGTGGGGTTGCGCGCCGTGCGATTTTTTGCCGCGAATGGTAATCAAAACGCGGTCGGATGACGCCATTGCCGCGCCCGAATGATAAGCGATTTGCCCGGCTTCGATGCTCGGCATGGTATGCAATCCGAAGATGGCTTGCGGGCGCGGATTTTCCAGAGCGCCTTCTTTAATCATTAAATTCGCGCCCCCTTCTTCGCCGGTCGGCGCGCCTTCTTCAGAGGGTTGAAAGATGAATTTAATAGTGCCGGAAATTTGCTCGCGCATCTTCGACAAGACTTCGGCAACGCCGAGTTCGACAGTCATATGAACATCGTGACCGCAGGCATGTTTGACGCCGGGGTTTTTCGATTTGTACGGTACATCGAGGGTTTCCTGAATCGGCAACGCATCCATGTCTGTGCGCACGGCAACCACGGGTCCGGGCTTTTTGCCTTTCAGTAAAGCGACGATGCCGTGATGCGCCACACCGGTTTTCACTTCATCAAAGCCGAGGGCGCGCAGGCGTTCGGCAATGACCTGTGCGGTGCGGGTTTCGCGATTTGAGAGTTCCGGGTGCATGTGAAAATCGCGGCGCGTTTCGATGAGTTTGGCTTTCGAGGCTTCAACGGCTTGGGCGATTTGCTGTTCGCGTGTTTCAGCAGAAGTTTTCTTTAAGGGTTGATTGGCGGCAAAAGAGCTAAACGTAAGTAAAAAGACCAGAGCAAGAACGATGCTTTGTTTCATGAGAGTTCTCCGATTAATTGATGAAAAAGTTGGCGCGAGATAGATACTTGAATTTATCAGCAGTGTCAACGATGGGCGTCAATGCAAAATGATTCAAGGGACAATCATTGCTCAAAGTTTCAATGTTGATTTCCCGGCGGATGAAGGCGGATGTTCAACTGCCAACATCGTTTGCTGATATGAAATTTGTGAACTGGTTTGACCAGGAGCTATTTGCGCAAATCCGCTTAATCGGCAATATCCGCCGGGAATGTTCATTGATACCTGGCTCATTGGCATTTTTGTAGAAACTTCCCGATTTTTTGCTGCTCCGGTGAACGCGGTAACTGGCTATCTCATCTTTGTGTATGGCAAAATGCTCATTTCCCGAAGACAATTTAAGGAGCGCATAAATTAAAATGAAAAAATTTGTCTGGCTTTTGTCGCTGCTGTTATTGATCAGCAGCGCCGGTTTTGCCCATTCCAAAGCAACGAAAGCCTTAACTTCTGCGACAGCCCAAGCCACCAAAGAAATTGCCCCCGAAGCGGTGCCGCGCATTTCGGTTGATGAATTGATTTTATTGATGGCGAAAAAGAAAGGCGCGTTTGTGGTTATCGATGTGCGGGCGCTTGATACCTACAGCGATAAAATTCGCGGCGCCTTGCAAATTCCTTATGACCAGGTCGAAGCCCACTTGAAGGAGATTCCGCGCAACAAACAGGTCATTCTCTATTGCGCCTGACCGAGCGAACACACCAGCGCCGGTGCGGCGATTAAACTCCTTCAACTCGGTTATAAAAATGTCAAAGCCTTAAAAGGCGGTTGGGCGGCGTGGTTACAAGCCGCCGGCGCTACCGAACAAAAACAGTAAACCAAAATCGCATCGTTGCTTCTTCGTTGAACGATGCCATACCTTTCACCAAAGATGATAATCGTCAATCGCAATCAGGCTCGCATCATTGAAACCGCGCATGGCAGCGCGCTTCGCCCGCTCATTGACCGCACGACTTCAACGATTACGCAGTGCAGTCTTGCCGAAGAGCTATTGCCGCCGGGCGCTGCCGTCACTGCGCATCACCATCGCGAACTCGAAGAAATTTATTACCTCATCGAAGGCAAAGGCTTGATGACGGTGGGCGATGAAGAAAGGGAAGTCGGCGCGGGCGATGCGATTTATGTTCCGCGCGGGGCAAGACACAGGTTGAAAAATATCGGCGATGAACCCATCAGATTATTGGTCGCCTGCGGTCCGGCATTCTTTTACGAAGATGAAATCAAGGAAGATAAACCTGTAGCGATTGACAATTTTTAAATCGCGAAGCTTTCTAAAATCCGCAATCCGCAATCCGCAATTTCTACATTCCCGGCGGCACATAGTGAATGTAGGTATTGAGCATTCTCAGTTCATCGGCTTTTTCATCAACATCGACGAGCAGCAAATCGCGCAGGGAAACCAATCCTAAAAAGCGATTGCCTTCAAGCACCGGCAAATGACGACTGTTGGCTTGACGCATTTTGCTGATGCCCTCTTCGTGCGAATCATCAGGGCTGCCGGTAATCAGTTCGACGGTCATCACCTCGCGAACCCGTACTTCTTTGGGGTTGAGTCCACGGGCAATGACCCGTTTCATCAAATCGCGTTCGGAAAACAATCCGACGATGCGGTCGCCTTCAGCAATCGTGACCGCGCCGACATTGCGCGAAACCATATACTCAACGGCTTCCTGCACAGAGGCATCCGCCGCTACGGTGTACAAATCTCTTTTGGAATCTTTGACGATTGCGCCGAGCGTTTTCATGTTCGCACCTCCCGCCCTACAACGCAGGGCTTGCAAAAAGATTGAAATCAAGGTCGAGCAGCTTTTGCCGGAGATTAGGGAATGTCGCAAAAACCGCGACCGGTTTGCAGTTTATCGTTTCACTGTTGCATTAAAAGAGCGTTTGTAAAAGTGCGGAAACCCGTTTGAACCTGATGGCAAAATCTAAACATTGATTGTCGAGGTTGTCAATTTCACGCCGCCTCGAATGGTTTGGCATATGCTAAACTACAGCGGTGAACAAAGAGCAAATCAAAGCGATTCTGGAAAGCGTGCGCCGGGGACAAGTAAACGTCGAAGAAGCGACCAATCAATTAACCAACCTGCCTTATGAAGATTTAGCTTTTGCCCGCGTAGACCATCACCGCGAATTGCGCATTGGCTTTCCCGAAGTCATCCTTGGGCAGGGCAAAACCGCAGAACAGATTTGCCAAATCGCCGAGCGCATTCTTGCCAACAGTCACAATCTGTTGATTTCAAGAACCGATGAAGCGGTCTTTACACAAATTCTCAAGCTTGCGCCCGAAGCCGAATTTTCCCGCCAAGCGCGAATGATTTCCGTGTTGCGCGATAGGACGGAACGCGGCGCAGGGGTGATTGCGGTCATCTCTGCGGGCACTTCCGATATTCCGGTTGCCGAAGAAGCGGCAATTACTGCAACGGCGATGGGCAATCGCACGGCGCGTATTTACGATGTTGGCGTCGCCGGCATTCATCGCCTGTTTCGCGCCCGCGAAGAATTTGCCGACGCGCGGGTGATTATCGTAGTCGCAGGGATGGAAGGCGCGCTGCCGTCGGTCGTCGGCGGATTGGTTTCGGTTCCGGTGATTGCCGTGCCGACGAGCATCGGCTATGGCGCATCGTTTGGCGGCGTAGCGGCGCTTCTGGGGATGCTCAATTCCTGTGCTTCAAATGTCGCGGTAGTGAATATCGATAATGGATTTGGCGCAGGGTTCGTGGCGAGTTTGATTAATCGAAAAAAATAAAATTTGTCATTCGACTTTGGTCAGTGGTCATTGGCTTTCTGTGATGGATTGCCGGTAGCTTTAAATTCCTTTGTCAATGACCAGGGACTAATGACTAATGACCAAATCAGGAAAGCTTGGTTTTCACCAGATCGCTGAGTAGTTTTCCGTCAACGGTTTTGCCTTCGAGTTTGGCGCGCGCGGCTTTCATCACCGCGCCCATATCTTTCATCGAAGAAGCCCCGGTCTCGGCGATTGCGGCGGCAACCGCATTCGCTAAATCCTCTTCGCTTGCCGATGCGGGCAAATATTCCTGAATGATTTTCGCTTCGCGGTCTTCCTTGTCGGCGAGTTCCGCGCGACCTCCTGCGCGAAATTGTTCGGCGGCATCACGACGCTGTTTGAGAAGCGTAGTTAAAACCTTTGCCGCTTCGGCGTCATCCACAGGCTTCATGATTTCAGTGCTGCGCAACTTGAGCGCCGTCTTGACCATTCGCAAAGCGCCCAACCGCTCACTGTCTTTCGCCTTCATTGCGGCAATCATATCTTTATCAATTTGTTCTACGATAGACATAAATACTCCAATTTTAACCTTGATCTTGAATCGAAAATCCTAATAATCTTTTCTTTTCAAGTTTAGCGCCTTCTTCTAACCAGTTAAGGCAATGATCATCAATTTTATCTGGATTCGACCACGCGACAGTTTTCAATTCCTTTACCGTTTGGCTTGCCTCACTAAATAAAGTACGCACTATCTCGTCAAGCGATATAACGATTCTATCTGAAGCTAAGGCGGCTTCAATCATGTGTATATCTTTCAACATTGCTTTTCTATCGCGAGCTTTTTTGGCTGTCTCCTCAATCCTATATCGCAAGTCAGTATTTTCAGTGTTTCTAACAATGTGTAACTTTTTTCTCGCAACCATAGAAGCTCGCCATTCATTGGCGAAGTTTGATTGATGTTTTCTCCACTCTTCGTACACCTCTAAGGTCATGACAATTTGGTGGCATATCTTGAGAACTGCAATGAGAATACCCCGGCAATTTTTTGAAGTTGGGTTTTGCGTCTCTTCGCCTCCAGCAGCACGTGCGACAGAGGCATCGATAACCAGTTGCCTTGAAGTTTTCTTCGGCATATTAATTTATCAATAGATGCTGTTCAGCTGCATCAAGATAACGACTTTGCGCTTCAAGTGAAGTTTCAGCAAAATCTTCGGGCCAATCACCAAAAGCTCCTGATTCGTCAAGATCGGCGCTGTTAATGTCTGTAGAACCATCATCACGTCGGGTGAACCAGTGAAGCTTGACCAAATCTTTCGCCAGCTTGCCTTCAGCAACCAGAGTTTGAATGCCCATAAGCAATAATTGACTATGGGTTTCGATGACCACGCGAACCCCACGAATAGCGGCATCAGCAATGATTTGCGCAAGTGCCGTTTGTGCGCGTGGATGGAGATGGATTTCCGGCTCTTCGATATAAACCAGTTGACCCGGTTCTGCAACTAGGAGTGCAACCAGCATTGGTAAAGTTTGGGACACACCAAAACCAACATCGGCAATATTGACCAAATCTTTTGCCCCACTTTTGGCTGCACGGGGCAGGCGTCCAACTTGTATTTCAACTTGCGCATCGTTGATTTGTTTTGCTGTAACTTTCCAAGTCAATCCCAGCCGTTCTAAATCCTTGCTTAGCTTCGCAAGCTTTTCGTGATTTTTTTCAATTTGCCAACGCGCAATAATGCTTGCTGTATAGTTTTCAAATGTGCCCGAAAAGCCTAATCCGACACCCGTCACCAGGTAAGTTCTTTCCGGGTTCCCTCTCAGCCCAGGCAAGTGAATGGTCTTTTGTACCTCGGAATCTATTTTTGATATAGAAAAGTAGAGAGGCAGGATAGCATCTTCTTGTGAACTGTATTTTAATTCCAAAAAGCAACGATCATTAGTTACTTCCCATTTGAATTCCTCTTCTGAAAAGCGCTCTTCAAACTTTTTCACCAAGGGAATTGATAAAATATCCTTCTCACTCATCCCGCGTTGTAATGTAATACTGTCCTCATTATCTTTACAAAACATTTTCTTAACGCTTACTCCGCCCTTTTTATGCTTTTCAAATTGCAAATTCAGAATGTGATTTTGTTCGACTTTTATTCCTATTTTGAAGGAGTCATTAAATTGACTGTTTCCAAAGCGAGAAAAAAACTGCTCAACAGATGTAAATTTCACGTTAGGCCCGTTTAATAGAAGAGGTCCCGGATCGTAAGTCGCTTCGAGAGTTTGTTTCAACAACAGAAGCGGTTGCATAATGCTGGATTTGCCTGAACTGTTCGCGCCTGCAAGTATGGTGAGGGGTCTAATCTCTATGCTCTGTTCGCGGTTAATAGACTTGAAGCCACACACGGTGATTTTAGTGATGCCCGTTTCGGCTTGTCTTTTTTTCGGTTTTTTTGAATTCCCGTTTCTATTCATGGCTGAGATATTTTATCACCAGTGAACTGTTATTTCGCCTGAGCCTCACCATCATCTTTGGCTTTGGATTTACCGTTGCCGTTGCCTTGTTCAAGTTTGTAAAAATCGAGCATCACATCGGTGGGCACGCGCAAATCGCGTTCTAAACGATTGAGCGCAACGCGCACCACATCGCGATGATGCACACGCTTGCGGCTCGGAATATTACTGACTTTCAACCAGAGTTTATGAATCAATGCCAAATCTTCTTCGGTTAAATCGGGGGCGTGCGCGCCAAGATATACCACATGGTCTTCGCCTTCGGCGCCGACGATGCGGAAACAGACCTGACGGCGCGGTTTAGTGCCTAAAGATTCCCACGACCGACCGAGTTGGCGCGCCTGTTCCTGCGCAGTCATTTTGTTGGAAACCCCGGCGACGATTTCCGCCGAATCGAGTTGCAAAGCGGTTTGCGCGACGGCATCGAATACAGAGGTTGCCGGAACCACGACTAAATCCACCGGCTTGCCATGTTTTTCCGCAAGCCCGACGACCCGGGTAAATAATTTTTGTTCATAACTGGTGAACAGATTTTCATCATAAACGTCACGGTCAGCGCCGTCGGGACCTGCAACGAGTCTGGTGGTCATCACTACGATATCCTGCTCTTCGGTATTGGTTTTTTCCAAAGCCCTCACCAGATGTTCAAGGGTGTTGAAATCGCGCACCGCCACCAGCACATTTCCGGGTCGCGTGCCGACCGCCTCCTGATCGACGATTTCGCTTTGTTGCAATTGAAATTGATCGAGGGTGGCAATCGTGCGGTCTTGTTTGCGGCGATTGATGCGTTCGGACACCGTAAACACAATGAAAAATGCAACCGTGAACGCGACCCCCCATTTGGTGGCAATCTCTTTGGTAAAGAGATTGGTTAAAGCCAGCGAACAAAGCGCGACGGTTACAATCATCACGCCTATCGGAATTTCAACTTTGCCGATTCGCAAATTCAATGGCACGCGCCATTCGCGACCTTCGGGCTTTTTAAATCTGAGTACCAGGGTTGCCACCGCGTTGAATGAAAAACTCCAGATGACGCCGAAGGCATAAGCTTCACTTAAATAGAAGATGTCGCCGCCGGACGCGATAATGGTAACCAGTTGCAAGATGGCAATGAGGTTGATGATGCGATAGGTGGTGCCGAATTTTTTATGCGGGGCGCGAAACCAGTCGGTAAGCACACCGTCTTCCGAGACACGGTTTAAAACGCCGTTCGACCCGATAATAGCGGTATTGACCGCGCCTGACAGCATTAAAAATCCGACCAGTACGACAAACGCATGAAAGAGCAGTTTCAAATATAGTGGCCCGGAAAAATTCATCGCCAACCCGGCAATCAGATTATCCAGATATCCGCCGCGCAGGTTATCGGGAATGATTGCCGAAGCGAAAAATGACACCAGCGAGGTGAACAATAGCGAAAAGATAAATATGACAATTGCTGCGCGCCATAAATTTTTCAGTTTGGGATATTCAAGCTCGCGGTTGACCTGCGCCAGCGTCTCTTCGCCGCTCATCGCCAGAATGGAATGTCCGAAAGCGATGGTGACGCCGAAAAGCGTAATAAAACCGGGCGCATTATCAACGATTTTGTAACTGTCGCCGCTGGCTTCAAACCATTTCAAGGGTTTAAACCAACCGAGCGCCTCTGCCGAAAAGTTGAGGTTTTGCGGCAATGGCAATGGCGGCAACACGCCGCCGCGATCAATCAGTGTGATGACGCTCCACAAAATCATAATCACCACCATCGCTGTGGTGATGTACATGATTTTCAACGCATCATCGGATGATTCATGAATGCCTTTGATATTGCGCCACCAGAAATACAAGGTAACGATGATGGCAAAGGTCATCGCCAGAAAATTTTTGTTGAGGTGATAGGTATAGCCCATCAAGGTGAGCACTTCTTCGGTCAGTCCGGCTAAATAAAGCCCGGCAGAAACTCCTGAAATCGGTCCCGTCAGAATGAAATCGAAAATCAGGGCAGAGACGCTCAACTTAGCCATGGTGCTTCCCAGGGCTTCTTTAACGACGCGATAGACGCCGCCGCGTGTAAACATCGAAGACGATTCGATGTAGAGCAGGCGCACGGCGAAACTGAAAAGCATCACGCCGAGAATGAACCACGGCGCGGATTTGCCGACAAACTTTTCGGCAATCCCCCCGGCATAAAAGGCTGATGAACCTAAATCGTTTAAAACAATCGCTGCGGCGCGCCAAAACGAAATAAACGACAACATGACCGATGTTGCAACGACAACCTTCACACGCTTGTTCGTTTGTGGAATTTCCATCTTTGACTCACATTTTTCTTTCAGGGACATGACGCGAATTCATTCGGGAAATTAAATGAATTCGTTGGCAAGAATCTAATCAAGTGGATAACAATACCCCGCTGAAAATTATTGTCAAGCGATGTTGCCGCGATTTTTCTATGAAAAATCTTCATCGATTTGATGATAACGCATCCTTACAGGCGCGGAAATGACGGCGCATAGAAAAAAATATGACAAGCCCAGTGGCTGACCATTTGCTTTAGTTGTGCTTGTGCTATAGTGCGAATTGGTTAACTCAATAACCTGATGACAAGATGTTAATCGAAAGAATTACAAGCAAACAAAATCCCCTGGTGAAACGCTTTCGTCAGGTGCGCGCCGGCAATGAACGCCACTTACTTTTCATCGAAGGTATCCGTTTAGTCGAAGACGCCATCCGCGCCGGTGCGCATTTTGAAAGCGTTGCCTATTCCCTGGCGCTTGAGAGCAGCGAACGCGGGCGCGATTTGCAGGATGAATTACTCAATGTTCGTTGTCGCGCGGCGCTGGTGCCACAACCGATTCTCGAACACATGGCTGACACCGAAACCCCGCAAGGCATTGTCGCCATTGTTTCTCGCCCGTACTTTGAATTGAATGATGTGTTTGCTGACAACTCGCTCATCATTATTGCTGATGGCTTGCAAGACCCGGGCAATATGGGAACCATGATTCGCACCGCCGAAGCCGCAGGGGCAAGCGGCATTGTCACCACACGTCAGACCGTTGACCCGTTCAATCTGAAAGCCCTGCGCGCGTCGATGGGTTCGGTTTTTCGGTTGCCTATCGTGACCGGCGCTGCGCGCGAAGAGATTATTTCAACCTGTAAAGCGCGGGGCGTGAAAATCGTGGCGACGCGCGCTCAACCTAAATCTAAACCCCTGCTCGAAGATGTCACGAAAGCACAGCCGGTTTTAATTTATACGGAGGTTGATTTCACTACACCTTCGGCTTTTGTTTTAGGTCGCGAAGCGAGCGGCGTATCCGAAGAGCTGTTCACCGAGGCAGATGTTTTCGCTCACATCCCGATGGCGGAAGGCATCGAATCGCTTAATGTTGCCGCTGCCGCCACGGTTCTGCTTTATGAAGCGGCGCGCCAGCGCCAGTTCACTTTTAAATCGAAAAATCAGGAAATTTCCCAAAAACCGTGAATCAGTCTTTCGCAAAAATCCACGCATTCCTAAAAAGCGAAATCGCGCGCGGCACTTTTCCCGGCGCACAATTTGTCATTGGTGAACGCGGTAAGATAATCGAAGATGCGGCGCTGGGGTTTGCCGTACTGACGCCTGAACGAATTGCCGCAACCACTGAGACGATTTACGATCTGGCATCGCTTACCAAACCGCTGGTGACCACCTTACTGACGGTCAAATTTTCAGAACGCGGCTTGCTCGATTTACACGCCGAGGCGAGCCGCTACCTTGAAGAATTGCTTGGCACCGATAAACAGGCGATGACGCTTCAAGAATTGCTCACCCATACATCGGGACTTGAGAAGTGGCGACCCCTGTATCTGGAAGCGCGAAGTCGAAACGATGTGGTCGCGGCAATCTCGCATGCTGCGCGTGACACGAAATCGGCTCCGGTAGCCGTTTACAGCGATTTGAACTTCATTCTGCTCGGATTTGTCCTGGAGCGTGTCGCGGGCGCGAGACTTGACGTCATTGCCCACAGAGAAATTTTTGAGCCGCTCAATCTGCGGCGCACCAGGTTTCATCCGCCGCCTGAACTCAAATCGCAAATTGCCGCAACCGAACTCGGACAAATGCATGAGCGCGCCACCGTCAAAGCCGAGAAATTCCTCTGTCGGTTGCCGGATAAAACCTTGATTGAAAAATCGCCGCAACCGCTCAAGCGAAAACAACTCATCTGGGGCGAAGCGCATGACGGCAATGCGTATTTCATGGATGGCGTTGCGGGACACGCCGGACTGTTTTCAACGGCGCGTGAAGTATGGGTGATTGCCAATCAATTTCTTCCGGGTAGCCAATTATTAAAAAGCGAATCCCTTAAGTATTTTTCAACCAACTATTCACCCGGCGGCAGCAATGACCGTTCACTGGGTTGGATGCTGGCTTCAACTTCGGATTGTTCGGCGGGAAAGCGGCTGCCGCCCGAAGCTTTCGGGCATAACGGTTTTACCGGAACCAGCGTATGGCTTGATGGCGAGCGCAAGCGGGTTTTTGTCTTGCTCACCAATCGCGTACATCCGCAAGTGCGCGATTTAGGCATGAAGCAGGCGCGCCAGCAATTTAATTCACTCGCGGTTGAAGCGTTGGAAAGGATGGCGCAGTAGAGTTTGCGCCAGTGAGCAGAGGTTGATGCGGGTTTTTCTGCGCAGCGCGCGACGCTTTCATGGCGTTTGGTTGAACTTTTGGCTATTGCGATTTGTTTTGCCGTGTCGCGATTTTTCGTTATAATGCAGCGACTCGAAAGAATCTTTGTGTAGCCCTTCGATCATACATGGAAGAGAATAACTTTTAAGCGAGAGAGGACGTGCTTTATGCAGCGACAGGCGCGCATAGGCGTGAAAGATGTTTTTGAAAAAGCCATAAGCTATACCAAGCCAGATGAGTTCCGGGAGGTCGGGTTGTATCCTTACTTCACGGAATTTACCAGCGGTTCGGATTCGGGCAATGCCGAGGTCATGATGGGCGAACGCCGCATTATGATGTTTGGCTCGAATAACTATCTCGGCTTGACCACCCACCCGGAAGTGAAAGCTGCTGCCCGTGAAGCGATAGAAAAATACGGCACCGGTTGTTCGGGTTCGCGTATGCTCAATGGCACGATGAATCTTCACGTCGAACTCGAAGAACAGCTCGCGCAATTTATGAATCGTGAAGCGGCGCTGGTTTTTGGCACCGGGTTTCAAACCAATCTGGGCGCGATTTCCAGCATTACCGGGCGCGGCGATGTGATTGTTGCCGACCGCAATATTCACGCATCATTGCTTGACGGATGCCTTGCCTCGTTTGCCAGGACTCTCAGATTCCGCCACAACGATATGGAGGATTTGGAAAATATCCTGGCAAGCCTCGCGCCCGACGAAGGGCGTTTAATTGTTGTGGACGGTGTTTTTTCAATGGAAGGTGACATCGCCAATTTGCACGACATCGTCAGTCTGGCGACGAAATATGGCGCGCGGGTTTATGTTGATGAAGCGCATGGTATCGGGGTGTTGGGGGCACATGGTCGGGGAGCCGCCGAACATTTCGGCGTCGAAGACCGGGTTGATATTGTGATGGGAACCTTTTCAAAATCCTTTGCCTCGATAGGCGGCTTCGTGGCTGCCAAACGCGAAGTCATCGAATTTATTAAGCATCACAGCCGGGCATTCGTTTATTCGGCGTCACTTGCGCCTGCCAATGCCGCGGCAGTTTTAAAAGCTATTGAAATCATTAGACGCGAACCCGAACGCCGCGAGGGGGTCAAGGCGATGGGCGATAAAATTCGCAGAGAATTTACCCGCCTCGGTTTTAAACTGTTAGAAGGCAATACCCCGATTATTCCTGTGGTGCTGGGCGATGAATCGCTGGTTTGCCGTTTCTTTCTCGATTTACTGAACGAAGAAAATATCTATACCAATCCCGTGTTGCCTCCTGCCGTGACGCATGGCTTAATCAGAATCAGTTGTATGGCGACGCATACAGATGAACAGGCGGAACAATTATTTGCGGCAATGCATCGGGTAGGCAAGAAATTAGGAGTCATTCAATAAGAGTCGAGTGTCTGGAGCCTGGAGTCTGGAGTCAGAACGGTTAGCTGGCTTTTGACTCCAGACTCCAGGCTCCAGACTCCAGACACATATGAAAAGAGTTGTTGTAACAGGCATTGGAATCGTTTCGCCGATTGGTGTCGGTCGCGAAAATTTCTGGTCGGCACTCACTATGGGGCGTAGCGGGATTTCGCGTATTGAAGCATTCGATACCGCGAATCTTAAAACCAGCATCGCGGCGGTGTGTCGCGATTTCAAGCCTGCGGATTTTTTTGATGAACGCGAAATGTCGCGCCTCGACCGGGTTTCGCAGATGTCTATCGTCGCCACCAAACTGGCGCTTTGCGAAGCCAGGCTCACTGAAGAACAGATTAACAATTACGCTACCGGGGTGATTTTGGGAACCGGGTTTGGCGGGCAAAGCTCCATCGAAGATTTTTATCAGGCATTTTTATTGAATGAGCGCAGCAAACGTTCAGCCATCGCGATTCCGAAATCCATGTATAACGCTTCGGCAGCCAATATTTCGATGCGCTTCAAAATGCGCGGTCCCAATATTACGGTGACGACTGCCTGTTCGTCGGGCGCTAACGCCATCGGCATCGCCGCGCATATGATTCGTTATGGGCAGGCCGAGCGCATGATTTGCGGCGGAGCGGATGCGCCGGTCATTCCGTCGGTGATGGACGCCTGGAAAGATATGCGGGTGTTATCGACGCAAAATGAAACGCCTGAACGCGCCTGTCGCCCGTTTAGCGCCACGCGTGACGGATTCGTTTTAGGCGAAGCCGCGGGCATCGTGGTTTTGGAAAGTTTGGACGATGCGCTTGAGCGCGGCGCGACGATTTTCGCAGAAGTGCTCGGTTACGGCTCAACCGCAGATGCTGCGCACATCACTTTCCCTGACCCGGAAGGCGAAGCCCAGGCGATATTGAAAGCCTTGCAGGATGCCCAGGTCAGTGCTGCCGAAATTGATTACATCAACGCCCATGGCACGGCGACAAAATTGAATGATGCTTCGGAAACCGAAGCCATCAAGCGCGTATTTGGCAGCCGGGCTTATGAGATTCCCATCAGTTCGATTAAATCCATGCTCGGTCATTCGATGGGCGCCTCGGGGGCAGTCGAATTCATCGCTACGGCGCTCGCGGTAAAAGAGCAAATGGTGCCGCCAACGATAAATTTTGAAGAACGCGACCCGCAATGTGATTTGGATTATGTGACGGATGGGGCAAGACCGATGCTTCAGAGAGCAGGGAAGCGCACCGCCATATCGAACTCGTTCGGTTTTGGCGGCAATAACGCAGTTCTTGTTGCGCGAGCGTACACTTCATAGGCAATATATCGCTGTCAAATTTAATCAATTAAGGAAAAACCGAAAGATGACCAGAGAGGCTACAGAAAGCGTTGCTGCGATTGAGGAGACTGTGAAGGAAATTATCGTTGCCGAATTGCGTGTTGATCGAAGCAAACTGGAACCGACCACTCATATTATGAAAGATTTGGGTGCCGATTCACTCGATGCGCTCAATATCGCCTTACGTCTGGAAGACGCCTTTAAAATAAAAATTCCCGATGAAGCGATTCCCAATTTCCTGACCGTCGGTGACATCGTCAGAGGCGTCAACGATCACTTGTCAGTGCGCAATTAACCAACATTCAACTCGCCGAAAAATTAAAGGCGGCTCAAGACCGCCTCTAAGCAAATTGAAAAATATTCTCTTACCAATGCCTGCCGGATTTATCCACATTGATGAAGTTGCAGTGATTAACCGGCGCTACCTTTTCTGAGTTCCATCAACACCTGTTTAGCAACCGCCTTCAAGGTGTCAAAAACCCCCACGCCTTTATTGGCTACCGCTTCAAAAATCGGTTCGTCTTTGCGTAACAATTCTTTTCTGAGTTCATCATAAGTCACTGCATTCGCGAGGTCGCGTTTGTTGAATTGCAACACATAAGGAACCTTCATTAAATCGTAGCCGTGTTGTTTGAGGTTTTCATCGAGGTTATAGAGCGATTCGATATTCGCATCCATGCGTTCGCGTTGCGAATCGGCAACAAAGACCACGCCATCAACCCCTTTGAGGATGAGCTTGCGGCTGGCGTCATAAAACACTTGTCCGGGAACGGTGTATAAATGAAAACGGGTTTTAAAACCGCGCACGGTGCCGAGGTCGAGCGGTAAGAAGTCGAAAAATAATGTGCGGTCGGTTTCAGTAGCCAGGCTGATGAGTTTGCCTTTGGATTGGGCGGCGGTCGAATCATAAATGTATTGCAGGTTGGTCGTTTTGCCGCCTAACCCGGGACCATAGTAGACAATTTTGCAGTTGATTTCTCGCGATGCGTAATTGATGAACGTCACGGCTGTATTCCTTATTCTCTATTCACTATCAGTATTCTTTGCTACAGGGGCAACGAACCTTTGTGGGCTGAGGGTTACGGGTTTAATTAAACAGAGCGTCAATATCGTCTTCGGTAATTTCCGCAAAAGGCGAATCGAACGAAAATCCCATATCGCGTTCACGGGTAACTTTTGCGTCAATGGCTTCAAAAATCTGGTTCATTTCGCCCGATGCGCGCTTGACCCTGAGACGTACCAGTCCCAGGCTCGACCGTTCATCGAATATCACCACCAGAATAACCCGACCGGCGACGATGGAAATATGGATATTCTCTTTTTCGCCTTCGTGCGAAAGCACGGGGAATCCGCGTTCACCAATCAAATTTGCCAGACCATCGGTGGCTGCAACATTACCGGCAGTTAAACTGGCAAGGCTGGTGGTATCGAGGTCGGTCATCTCGCCATATGAGGCGATTTGTTGACCGTTCTTGTCAACCAGAAAGACAAATTTTGCATTGGCATCTACGCACAGACGAGAGATAACCGTTTTTAACAGTGCGTACTCTTCTTCGTACATTACGACAGGAGTCGTCATCGCTTCTCCTCAATCATTTCAATTTGTAATGGGACGTTGCCGGAATTCTAGTCACCTTGAACCATTCACTCTGCAACAGCTTATTCCCCACTGCCGGCTTGATGAACTGTTGCGGATTTCAGAACCCGTATGCGTGACCTGAAAGGGGCATCAATGAGGGTAGCTTCGTTATAACACAGCGTCAAACCACTGACAACAGTTTTTGTTTTGTAAATTATAAGTGCGAAATCGCCCGATTTTTATTAGGGTTTCTTGATGGTCAAGGTGACGGAAGGTATCATCCTTGACACTCGAAAATTATTCTTGGAGCGTCACTATGGAATCGAAATTTGCCCGACACCTGAGCCGCGAAGAAATCGTCCGCATCGTTTGTGAACTGGTGCGCGTCGATACCACCAATCCGCCCGGTAATGAATATCTCTGCAAAGCCATAGTCACCCAGTGTCTGAATAAACTCGGCATGGAAATTTCTTATTATGAAAAAGCGCCGGGGCGCACCAATGTGGTTGGCAAGCTTGGCAACGGCAAAAAATCCATCGGCTTCGTGTCGCATATGGATGTCGTGCCACCGGGCGAGCTAGACCTTTGGCAGACGCCGCCTTTTGAACCGACGATTATCGAAGACAAAATATTCGGACGCGGCACGCTCGATGATAAGGGGTCGTTTGCCTGCGCTTATTCAGCCTGCAAAGCGTTTCTTGCCGAACACCCGGATTTCGACGGCACCATTTATCTGATTGCCGCCGCCGATGAAGAGATGGGGTCAGAGTTAGGCATTATTTATCTGGTTGAAGAATGCGGTTTGAAATTCGATGTCGCGATTATTCCCGATGGCGGGCGCATGGATTTATCGATTTATGGCGAAAAAGGCATTCTCTGGGTCGAGTTAGAGAGTCGCGGCATTCAAGCGCACGGTTCGACGCCTGAACTCGGACGCAATGCCATCGTGCCGCTTGCCGAATGGATTGGCGAAATCAAGACGCTCGATTTAGGCGCGAATTTCGATAAAGCATTTGATGGCTGGACGATGAATGTCGGCACCATTCAAGGCGGCGTTTCGACCAATACCATTCCACCGGTTGCCCGCGCCACCCTTGATTTTCGTTTGCCCGCAGGCATCGCAAAAGCCGATGTTCTGGCAAAACTTGAGGAGAAAGCGGCGCTCGTGCGTCATCGTTCGCCCGATGCCGAGTTGAGTTTAAAAATATTGCATGAAACCGAGCCGCACCTGTCGGATAAAAATTCGGTGATTATTCAAAGTTTCGATGCGGCGGCAAAACGGTTGAATTTACCAATGCGCTATGAAACTTTCGGTGGCAACACGGTGGCAAAAAATCTCTTTTTCGCGGGTATCACCTCGGTGGTGCATTATCCGGGCGACGAAAAACTCGCGCATGTGCCCAATGAATTCGTCAACATTGACGAACTCCTGCTCGGTTCGCTGCTCTATGCCGAAACCCTTGAGGCATATTTTTTCGGGGAAGTGTCTGAGCTTGAATAACCGTGCATCAAGCTTTAAGAGATATATGAAGTTCAATCTTCTACTTTGAGGTTAGTACACCGTTTTTTAAGTTTTGTTATATTTCTGATTGTCTGCATTGACCTTCTCATAATGCCTGTTCAATTTGCTTCTTGCAGACTCTATGGAAAATTGCCAATCTATTTTTATCTGTTTTTCT